>DXCD01000230.1 GCA_019116185.1 Candidatus Mediterraneibacter stercorigallinarum | reverse complement strand
GTCACAACGGAAGAGTTTATCGGAAATTCCTACCGGTTGGAGTATTTTCTGGATGTTGACAAGCTTCATGAAGGAAGCAACTTCGGCAGAGTGATTCTTGAGTCGCCTTATGAGACCCTGACTTATGAGGTCGTGGTGGAAAAAGACGTAAAAAGAGATGAAGAGCGGCGGGCCAATGACCGGGAGTTCGCGGGGATCATACGCAACTATCTGAAGTATGAGAGCGGAAAGATGGAACTCTCCGACTGGCTGGAGGAAGCGCTGAGGCGGATCAGCCATTTAAGGGAAATGGATCCGAAGAATGAGTTTTATCTTCTTTTTCATGCGCATATCTCTTTGATCGGCGGTCGGACAGTAGAAGCAAAATGGCTTCTTGAGTCTTACAATTATAACAGGTTTGCCATAGGAAAAGATGTGGAGCTCAGTTCCTATTATCTTTATCTGACTACCTTTCTGTCCAGCGACACGATCGGACAGAGAAAGGTGGCAGAGGAGCTTTCCAGGACCTTTATGAAGCATCCGGACAGTTGGAAGATCCTCTGTATGCTGGTGGAGGTGGATCCGGAATATAAGATATACAGTGAACGGCTGCGTGCCCTGGAGAAACAGTTCTATGAGGAGAAATCTCACAGCATCTGGTTCTATCTTCAGGCATTCAAGTGCTTCCGCAATAAGAGTTCTTCCTTGAAGAAACTGGGAGAGTTTGAGGTGCGTGTTCTCCTCTTTGCAGTGAAGCATAAACTGATGACAAGGGAACTGGCGCTTTATACAGCAAACCTCGCCAGTCAGATGAAGGTGTTTGACGGACATCTCTATGACGTGCTCGTGCTTTCTTATAAAATATACAAGGAGTCCATGATCCTTACTTCCATCTGTACACTTCTTATCAAAGGGAATTGTGTGGACAGGAAATATTTCAAATGGTATCAGAAAGCAGTGGAAGCAGAACTTAAGATCGCGCAGCTCTACGAGTATTATATGGCATCTGTTGTTCCGGGACAGTTCCATAAAGCGCTGCCAAGATCCGTGTACCTGTATTTCATGCATGGCAATTCTCTGGACTACCATAAATGCGCATTCTTGTATGCAAATTTGATCACTTATGAGGACGAGGCGAGCGAGATCTATGCCCATTACAGGGACGAGATGGAAGCGTTTGCCTGGAATCAGCTTGACCGCAGAAATGTGGATGAGCAGCTCCGTATTATATACAAACGTTTTGTTGTAGAGTCCGCTATGAATCCGGAGAGGGTAAAAGCACTGTATGATGTGTGCCATGCCTACTGGATTACAACAAAAGTCCCGAATATGAAATACGTACATGTGATCGCAGATGACGGGACGATCACCCAGAAGGCGCCTTATACTGAAAACGGCGCCCGCGTATTCTTGTATGCCAAGACAGACCGGCTCGTGTGGGAGGCCAAGGACGGCAGACATTACACGGATTCAATTCCGTATGAGAGCAAACGGCTCTTCTATGAGCTGCGTTACATGGATATGTGCAGGAAATATATTAACGGCCTGCGCAGGAACAGAGAGGAAGAGGAAACTCAGGAGCTGACGCTGGACGTGGTGCGGGAGAAAGGGCTTGAGAATTATACAGAAGAAGAAATGCTCGGGCTGTGCAGCAGGACGATCAGGGAAAATAATTATGAAAATGATGATTTTCTAACATATGTATGTTTTGAATTGTTTAAAAAGCAGCAGTACGACAAAGTGATCCTTACTTATCTCGCCAACTATTACTGCGGCGCGACCCCGGATATGAAAGTGCTCTGGAGGGAGGCAAGGGATTATGAGGTTCATACTCATAAGCTTGCGGAGCGCATTCTCACGCAGATGCTTTTCTCGGAGGAGCTCTTCCAGGAGGCACAGATTTTTGAGCAATATTATGCGGAAGGCGCTTATTTCCGCCTGCAGCAGGCGTATCTGGCTTACGTGTCAAGGGAGTATGTGGTTGAAGAGAGAAAGATCGGGCGCAGCGTGATAGAAATC
This sequence comes from Candidatus Mediterraneibacter stercorigallinarum, assembly GCA_019116185.1. GTDB lineage: Bacteria > Bacillota > Clostridia > Lachnospirales > Lachnospiraceae > Mediterraneibacter > Mediterraneibacter stercorigallinarum. The sequence continues at coordinate 4,225 of DXCD01000230.1, read as the reverse complement.
ATCTGCCGGGAATATGAGAAAGGTGAGGACACGATCGACATCTGCAAGATCGCTGTACTCAAATATTATTCTGACAGAGAGTATAATGCCCAGACGCGCAGGACGCTGAAGAAGTTCCTTCAGGAGCTGTGCGCGAAACAGATTTATTTTCCGTTTTTCCTTTCTTATGAGAAAGACTGGCTGATCGAACAGCAGCTCTGGGACAAAACGCTGATCGAATACAAGGGCCAGAAGGGCAGCAGGGTCATGCTCTATTATCAGCTCCAGAAGGGCGGAGAGGAGCCGGCGGATTATTCTACGGAAGTGCTCACTCCGATGTACGAGAATCTCTATGTCAAGAAGTTTGTGCTTTTTGCAAATGAACAGCTGAAATATTATTTTAAAGAGACCATAGACGGCAATTCTTACCGCAGTGATAAGGAGACCTGCGTGAGAGAGACAGAGCCGGGCGAGCAGGGCAGATACGGAAGGCTGAACGATATCCTTACAGAGTCTGACCTCAAGGCGCGCAGGAGGAAAATGCAGGAATATGCATTGGAAGACGCGGCAGCGGTCCACATGTTCACACAGGAATAAGGAGGGTGTCTTTCCATGGGACAAGGCAGTATCATAGGTTATGAAATAAATGAGAAGACATGCCAGATCAGTTTTTATAATGACCAGGAGCTGGAACCGGATACACTCGAGGTGGATTCGGATAATTATCAGATCCCGCTGATCATCGGAAAGCTGAGGGATACATGGGCATACGGCAAGGAGGCAAAGCGTCTTGTCACTATAAAGGAAGGTTTTACGGTGACAAGGCTTTTGAGCAAAAGCCTTGCCGGGGATAAGATCGAATTCGGTGAAGAAACATATGACGCGGTCTGGCTTCTCTCCCAGTTCATTCAGATGTCTCTTCAGCCTTTTCCTGAGATTGAGGGAATCGTGTTCACCGTGCCTTCCCTGACAGAGGAACTGGCGCAGATGCTGAGGGGGATCGCCGTGCGCATGAATATTGACAAGCGGCATATCTTTATCCAGGATTATAAAGAAAGTTTCTGCAATTATCTGTTCTACCAGCCAAAGGAACTGTGGCAGTATGACGCCGCGCTTTTCTGCTGTGACCGGAATGAGATCCGGGCATATATGCTCAGGCGTCTCCGCCCGGGCCTGGGCGGCGGCAAGACCACTTTCGTGACAGTAGACGAGGTGGCGAGCGCGCATATGAAAGAGCTGGCAATGGTCTATCCGGTGCTCAATGAGGACAAGGCGAAAGAGGCGGATGCCATGTTCTGTAAATTTATTGAGAGCGTGTTTGACAAGCGGATTGTATCCTCCGTATTTCTGACGGGGGAAGGCTTTGAGAATAACTGGTATCCAAAAGCTCTCAGAGTGCTCTGCAACGGGCGGAGGGCTTTTATCGGAAACAATCTGTACAGTAAAGGCGCGTGCTACACTGCATACAGAAAGCTTTTTATGCATATTGAGAATCCGGTCTACCTGTCAGATGATAAACTGACAGACCAGATCACAGTGAATATGAGGGTGGATGGCCAGGAAATGTGGTATCCCATCGTTTCATGGGGAGCGCACTGGTACGAGTCAAACAATCAGTGGGAAGTCCTCATGGAGGATGTGGAGGATATTGAATTCCATATCGAATCCCTGATCCAGGGGAATGTGAGGACAGAAAAGATTTCTCTTGAGAAATTCCCCAGGCGCGCGGAATATGCCATGCGCCTTCAGATTGAGACGCTGTTCCTGGATGAAAAAACATGTAAGATCACGGTGCGGGACGCGGGATTCGGCGATTTCTTCCCGCCCACGGATTTCCATGCGGAAAAGATCATACATTTAGGAGGCAATGATGGGAAATTTAATTCTTTGTCATGACAGACATGCAGCACATCCCTATGAGATCACGAGGATACACAGCAGGATATTCACGATCGAGGAGCTGTGCTATTATCTGTGTAATAATCTCTATCTGATCGACTACACGATCATGAATGAACAGCTCTGCGACTGGCTTGACGAGGAACTGGGCATGGAGGAGCTGGCGGCGGCTTTAAGAGATGTGCTCCGCCTGCGGGGATCCGTGGAAAAATTCGTCCTCACGATCCTGAAGTCCTCGCGCATATACAGAGAGCCGGAGATGATCCGGATCCAGAATGTGCTGGAACACCTGAAAAACCAGAAAGATATTGAGCGCCAGAAGTTCAAGGGCGATAATCTCCTGGAGAGCGGGGAGCTGGAAGAGGCGATCCTTGTGTATCAGGCGATCCTGAACCAGGAAAAGGACGAGACCGTGGACGATAAGTTCTACGGAAGGATCTACGCAGGCCTGGGCGCGGCATACGGAAGGCTTTTTCTGTACCAGGAAGCGGCCCGTATGTATGACAGGGCTTATCAGATGTGCGGGGACAAGACGCTGCTCAAGCCTTATCTGTACGCGTCTTATAAATATCTGTCTCTGGAGGAATATCATATCCTCATAACAAAGAACGAAGAATATATGGAGATCAACGCGCAGATGCGGCGGGAACTGGATGAGATCAGAAAGAGCCTGCCCGCTGAGACAGATCCTTCTCTGATAGAAAAATGGAAGCGCCAGCACCGCAGGAGCCATACTTAAATACGTAAATTCCCCAGGGCACGGCAACAAGTGTTTGACACGCCGTGGTCTGTATGATAGAATACAACAGTAACTTTACCGTAGTACAGTGACTCATTGGTAGAGAAAAAAAGTGAAGCTGATTTACAGGTGATGGAGGGAATTATGAAGAGAAGAGTATTGAGTATGTTGCTTTGTGCAGGGCTTGTGGTTTCTATGCTTGCAGGATGTGGTTCAAGCAATGACGGCGGTTCGGGCGGAGATACTGCTGAGGCGAGCGATATGGATTATGTGAAAGAGAAAGGCACGCTCGTCGTGGGTATCACGAATTTCGAGCCAATGGACTATAAAGATGAGAGCGGCGAGTGGGTCGGATTTGACGCGGATCTTGCAAGGCAGTTTGCGGAAGAGCTCGGCGTTGAGATTGAATTTGTTGAGATTGACTGGGACAATAAGATCCTGGAGCTGGAAGGAAAGACCATTGACTGTGTATGGAACGGCATGACGCTGACCGAGGAAGTGACCAGTTCCATGGAATGCACGGATGCGTATCTTGAGAACGCACAGGTCGTTGTGGTTCCGGCTGATGTGGCTGATCAGTATCAGGACGAGGAGAGCCTTGCAGATCTGAACTTTGCCGCGGAAGCGGGAAGCGCCGGCGAGGAAGAACTTGAGGCGAGAGAACTGAATGTTACGCCGGTGACCGCCCAGGCGGATGCGCTTATGGAAGTTGCGGCAGGGACTTCTGACGCGGCAGTGATTGACCTTCTCATGGCAGTGGCCATGATCGGAGAGGGGACGAGCTATTCTGACCTTACATATACAGTACACCTGAACACTGAAGAGTATGGTGTGGGATTCCGGAAAGGTTCAGACCTGGCGGAAGAGCTGAATGATTTCATCGCAGGCGCCTATGAGGATGGAACCATCCAGGAGCTGGCGGAGAAATACGGCGTTCAGGATATGATGGTTGAGAAGTAAAAAGAGGAAAATAAGCACAAAGACGGAGTTATATCATGGAATTTTCAGAACAATTTCCAATCGTTGTACAGGCGTTGAATGCGGGGTTTTTACAGACTCTTAAGCTGTTTTTCGTGACCCTGCTGGGGGCGATCCCCCTGGGACTGATCATCTCTTTCGGGTCTATGTCCCGGTTTAAGCCTCTTAGTATTTTTACCAAGATCGTTGTATGGATCATCAGGGGTACGCCTCTGATGATCCAGCTTTTGATTATCTATTTCATGCCCGGCCTGATGGGCAACAATATCTGGGGCGGCGGCGAGAACGGACGTTTTCTCGCGGCTTCGGTGGCCTTTATTTTCAATTATTCCTGCTATTTTTCAGAAATTTACAGAGGCGGCATTCAGGGCGTGCCCAGCGGCCAGGAAGAGGCAGGACTGGTGCTCGGCATGACGAAGAGCCAGATCTTCTTTAAGGTCAAGCTTCTTCAGATGGTTAAGAGGATCGTGCCGCCTATGTCTAATGAGATTATCACTCTGGTGAAGGATACATCCCTTTCACGTATTATCGCTCTCCAGGAGGTTATCTGGGCAGGACAGTCCTTTATGAAGGGAAACATGGGGATTGCGGGCGTGATCTGGCCGCTGTTCTTTACCGCAGTGTACTATC
>DXCD01000229.1 GCA_019116185.1 Candidatus Mediterraneibacter stercorigallinarum | reverse complement strand
GAGAAGAAACAGGCAATCATCAAAGAGTATGGAAGATCAGAGGGAGACACAGGATCTCCGGAGGTGCAGGTAGCAATCCTGACAGCAAGGATCAACGAGCTCACAGAGCACTTCAAGGCTAACCCGAAGGATCACCACTCAAGAAGAGGTCTTCTTAAGATGGTAGGTCAGAGAAGAGGTCTTCTTGCATACCTTAAGAAAGTAGATATCGAGAGATATCGTTCCCTGATCGAGAGACTCGGACTGAGAAAATAATCCGGGTATCTAAGAGAAGCGAAACGAAGGGGCGCTGTCCTGCGGATGAATGTTCGTCTGCGGGAAGCGCCCTTTTTGTTATACTTTGTCAAGACAGCGATTTTTGTATTCCGTGGTTGTCATCTGGTAATATTTTTTGAATGCGGCGTGAAAATGGCTGGGGCAGGAATATCCCAGCCGGGAGGCAATTTCAGAGATGGACAGTTTGTTTTCTTTTAAGAAAGTTGCCGCTGCCGCCATCCTGGCCTCTGTCCGTTTTTGGACAAAATTCTGCCCGTATCTGTCAAACAGGATCCTGCTTGTCTGCCGGGTGCTCAGCCCAAGCCGATGCGACAATTCTTCCAAAGTAATTGTGTCATATTCTAAAAGGAAGCTGTCTTCGATCAAGATGTAAGCCTTGATCAGCGGGATCGGGATGGAAGTGATCGCGGCTTTGGACGCAGGCTTGTAATTGCGCAGGACTTTTACCATAAACTGTATGAACAGCGCTTCCAGCATCAGCGCCGCGGCCGGCTTGGGATCAAAAATCTCCTGATGAATCTGCTCCAGGGTGACAGGCAGGTCCGCGTGGTCAGTGCCATACCAGAAGGGATAATTTAAAAACAGGTCCATGATGTTTTCGTGATCTGTATTTTTTTTTCGCTGTTTTGCATGTGTTTCCTCTATTCTCAAGTAAATACAGTATTCATACGTAGGGTCCGCGGGATCCGGATATTGCTGGTGTTCAATGTGAGGACCGGTCGTGTACAGGACATTGGGATATAAGGAATAGGACTTCTGACTGCTGATCAGTGTTCCTTTTCCCTGTGGGATATAGTGCAGTTCATAGCTGTTGGAACTATGGGAATGTGAGGGCGTATTCCAGGTCTGACATTCGTATGTGAATTTCAGGATCGTGATCATGTATTTCCCTATTGAGAATGTAATATTTAAGTTATCGTTTTTCATGGCAGCTTCTCCTTTGAAAGTACGCTTATCGGACATGGATATACACTAATTGTCTGATTTTGATGTAGCTTCATCGTACCATAGGAGATATAATGAAAGCAAGATTTGCAGAAGAAATAAAAAGGAGGATTCGTATGATCATTGATGCACATGCACACTTGTGGGACCCTCAGGCAGGCCGCGTGAACGGGAAACCGGTGGTTCCGCTCACAGGCGGAAAAAGCGATTTCGGCGGCGAGCTGCGGCAGATGATGCCCCCATATATGCTGGACGGGAGAAATACGGTTGAAATGCTCATGGCAAATATGGATTACGCGCGGGTCAGCGGTTGTGTAATAACACAGGAATATATTGACGGCAATCAGGACGCTTATCTTCTGGCGTGCAGAGAGAAATATCCCGAGAGGATGAAAATCTGTTGCCTGTACGAAGAGAAGCCGATTGAGGATGAATGGCTGTCCAAGTTCGATGGAGTGAAAATCTGCGGGGGAAGACTGGAAAACCAGGACCTCCTGGCCCATGAGGAAATTTTCCGCCAGGCCGAACGGCTCGGGAAATTTATTTCCATTGACATGGCCGACGGAGACGCTCAGACAGATGCCATGGAGAGATTGATCGAAAAGTATCCGGATCTGCGGATCGCGGTCGGACATTTCGGCATGGTGACGGTAGAAGGCTGGGAAAAGCAGATCGCCCTTGCAAAGCATAAAAATGTATATATTGAGAGCGGCGGCATTACCTGGCTGTTTAACAGTGAGTTCTATCCGTATCCCTCGGCGGTCAGGGCCATCCGCACCGCAATTGATATCTGCGGAATCGATAAGCTGATGTGGGGCAGTGATTACCCGCGGACCATGACAGCGATCACCTACGATATGAGCAAGGACTTTATCGAAAAGACCACGAAGCTGTCAGAGGAAGAAAAACGGAAATTCCTGGGAGAAAACGCAGAGAAATTTTATGGGTTTTCCAAACTGGACATCCCGGAAAAAATAATAAATATGGTGGAATAGGAGGACTTATCATGATTGTAAAAGGTACATATTTTCAGAACAGCAAAGACAAACCTCTGGTATATGGAGATATCGAGCTGCACAATATCCCGAGAAGACGGCTCAGAGGCGAGGAAGAGAAAGAAGGGATCTTGGCGGAAAGCGTTTTGGTCGGCTTCTGCGGAACTGACCATACACTGATGGAGATGGGACGCCGGGGAGAGCTGAACGCCAAGTTCCCGCCGGGATGCGACCGGCTTGTAAACGGTCATGAAGGCGTGGTATGGGTTCCGTCTGAAAACCGGTTCGCAATCGTGCTGATCCGCGGCGGGAACAGTTATGACCCGACGAGATATACAGAAGAGGAATCGTATTTTGAATACGGGTGCGATCAGGCGGACGGACTGTTCTCTGAAATGGATTACTATAATCCGGACATGCTGCTGAAGATCCCGGACGGCTATGTAAAAGACGGAAAAATTGCTCTTTCACTGGCGAAAAAATTAGTCTTCAGCGATCCCTACGCGTGCATGATCTTCCAGAGGGAGAGGATGGAAGACCTTGGAGAAGCCCATAACTTCCGGGTCAAGATGGCTCAATATAAATGCACAGAAGCTGAGGCGCGCGAGATCGCCAGAAAAGAGACCTTCCAGCGGGTATGCATTTTCGGGCTGGGCACGACCGGCATGTTCATCGGGGATCTGATCCGCCAGAAATATCCGGAAGCAAAGATCGTATTTGTGGCAAGAAGCGATGAAAACAGCCCGAAAGTTTCTTTTGCCCTGAAACAGGCGAAAGCAGACTATGTTCAGAGCAACTTTGACACCAAAGAAGAGCTGGCGCGCGCGATCAAGGAAAAACTCGGCGGCACGGCCACTGTATTTGTGGGTTCAAGCGGATCCGGAATTGAACAGGAGATCGCGTTTGAGTACGGAGTGCTGGGATGCAACGGAATCTATAATTCATTTTCTCTGGGGCCGGTCGTATCATTTGATACAATGCCGTTCGGATTCAAAAATCAGCTGATCTTCGGCGCGATTAATTTCCGCCAGGATCATATGGAAGAAGCAATCCGCATTCTTGAGAAGAGCTGTTATGACGAGATCGTCGAGCTGATCGATAAGGACGAATTTACTCAGGATCCCATCGATGCATATGAGAACAAAATCTATTCAAAGAGCGCTCCCATGAAGACGGCGGTGATCTGGAATGAAAAATATATCGATGTGGATCGGTAGATGAGGAGGAAGTTATCATGAAAGCAATTTATATTACAGAGCCCGGACAGGTTGAGATCAGAGAAATCGAAAAACCGGTGAGGAAACCGGGGGAAGCTCTTTTGAAGATACTGTATGGCGGTATATGCGGGAGCGATCTGGGATCTTACAGAGGGACGTTCGCATATTTTGACTACCCGAGGATTCCCGGACATGAGTTCAGCGCGGAAATCATAGAAATCGATGAAAATGAGTATGGCCTGGAAAAGGGAATGATCGTTACGTGCAACCCTTATTTTAACTGCGGCAGCTGTTACAGCTGCAAAAAGGGGACAGTCAACGCATGCATGGATAATCAGACAATGGGATGCCAGCGCGACGGAGCGTTCTGCGAGTATATCACAATGCCGCTGGAGAGGATCTATGACGGCAGGGGAATGGATCCCAAACTGCTGGCTGCCATCGAACCATTCTGCATCAGCTATCATGGCGTGCAGAGAGCAGGGATCAAAAAAGGCGATAAGGTGCTCGTAGTCGGGGCAGGCACCATCGGCGTACTGGCGGGCTGCGCTGCCAAGGCTTTAGGCGGCGAAGTCTATATGTGCGACGTGGCGGAAAAGAAGCTGCGCTATGCTGTGGATACATTTGGATTTAACGGCATGATCCTGAATGATTCCCCGGATGCTCTGGATAAGGCAGTGGGAGAGATCACAGGACAGATCGATATCCGCGGCACGAAGAACAATTACGGCTTTGACGTGTGCATCGAGGCGGTAGGGCTGCCATCCACTTTCCAGAACTGCATTGACGCGGCGGCTTTTGGCGGAAAGGTCGTGCTGATCGGCGTTGGAAAGAAAAATCTGGACTTCAATTTTACGTTGATACAGAAGAAAGAACTGGATGTGTTCGGAAGCCGGAATGCGTTAAAGAAAGATTTTATCGAGCTTATTGATCTGGTTAATGCAGGCAAAGCGGATCTGGAAAAAGTGATCACGAATATGTATCCCGCGGATGACGCGGCGGCAGCATTTGCGGAGTTTGACAAAAACGGGGCGGAAATGCTGAAAGTGGTTTTAGATTTTACTGATTTTTAAACAGGAGGACAGGTGAGTAGAGCTATGGAGCTGTTAAATTATGAAGTGCTTAAAAAATCCGGTTATGAAGGGTATATTTTAGAGTCCGCGCCGGAAAAGGTGATGCAGTTTGGCGAGGGAAATTTCCTGCGAGCGTTTGTTGACTACTGGTTTGACGTGTCAAACGAAAGGGCGGGATGGAACGGAAAATGCGTGCTTGTACAGCCGATTCCCCAAGGACTGACCCGAATGATCAATGATCAGGAAGGACTGTATACCTTGTATCTCAGGGGAAGAGAAAATGGAGAGAAAGTAGACCGGAAACGGGTGATCTCTTCTGTTTCACGGTGCATCAACCCCTATGAAGAAGAAGGATATGACGCAATGATGAAGCTGGCGGAATCGGATGATCTTGAATATATCGTTTCTAACACCACAGAGGCGGGGATCGTCTATGATCCTGACTGTCAGATGTCTGATCATCCGTGCAGTTCTTTCCCGGGGAAACTTACACAGGTCTTATATACACGGTATAAAGCGGGAAAAGGAGGGCTTGTGATCCTTTCCTGCGAGCTTATAGACAACAATGGAAAAGAACTGTTAAAGTGTGTGAACCAGTACATTGATCAATGGAACCTGGAAGATGGATTCAAAAAATATGTCAATGAAGACTGCACGTTCTGTTCCACATTGGTAGACCGGATTGTGCCCGGCAGGATCAAAGACGAGGAAGAAGCAGCCAGACTGGAAGAAGAGAACGGGTACAAAGATCTGCTCCTTGATGTGGGTGAAGTGTTCGGCGTATGGAATATCGAGGGACCGAAGTGGCTGGAAGAGAAGCTGCCATTTAAAGCGGCAGGGCTGAACTGTCCGGTAGTTCCGGACGTGGCTCCGTATAAGAAGAGAAAGGTGCGGATCTTGAATGGAGCACATACAGGATTTGTCCTGGGAGCTTATCTGGCAGGATTTGATATTGTCCGTGACTGTATGGCAGATGATGTGATCCGCGGCTATATGAATAAGATGCTCTATGAGGAAATCATCCCTACCCTGCCATTGGACAAAGAGGATCTGATGCAGTTTGCCGGCGCGGTTCAGGACCGCTTTAACAATCCTTTTGTTGACCATGAACTGATGAGCATTTCCCTGAATTCGACTTCCAAGTGGCGGGCGAGAAATATGCCGAGCCTGCTGGAATATGTGGAGTTAAAGGGCGGGCTTCCGGAATGTCTGGCCATGAGCTTTGCCGCGTATATTGCTTTTTACACCAGCGAGATCCAGGAACTGGGAGACAAGGGACTGGTCTGCCGCCGTGCGAAAGGCAATACCTATACATGTTCGGACGACCGCTGGGTATTGGAATTTTTCTGGGAGCACAGAAATGACACTGTGGAAGAGTTAGTCCATGCAGTGATGACAAACGAGCAGATGTGGGGACAGGATCTCACAGAGATCAGCGGCTTTGAAAGTGTTACAGTTGACAATCTGAATCGGATCAGGAATGAGGGCGCGTCCGCTGCCTTTGCTTCCTGCCTGTAAGGAGTGTGTATATGCCGGATTTTATTAAGATTCATCAAAATGACAACGTGGCAGTAGCGCTTCGGACAATCCCGGCCGGTACTGTTTTTGAAGGAGTCAGCGCGCGCGCGGAGATCCCGCAGGGACATAAAATGGCGCTGCTTCCGATGAAGGAGCAGGACCAGATCGTGAAGTATGGGTTCTCCATCGGCCATGCAACAACAGACATCGCTGCCGGTGACTGGGTGCATACACACAATATGGCCACAAACCTTTCAGGCGAGATCGAATATAAATACGAACCGCAGGTAAATGATTTGAAAGAGATGCCTCCTCAGACATTTCAGGGCTACCGCCGCGGGGACGGAAATGCCGGGATCCGCAATGAGATCTGGATCATTCCCACAGTGGGATGTGTCAATGACATCGCCAAGGCTCTGGCAGAAAAGAATCAGGATCTTGTGTCAGGCAGTATAGACGGCCTGTATACATTTCCTCACCCGTACGGCTGCTCGCAGACCGGAGAAGACCATGCGCAGACGAGAAAACTGCTTGCAGCTTTGACCAGGCATCCCAATGCAGGGGCTGTCCTGGTATTGGGGCTTGGATGTGAGAATCTCACTCACGAACAATTTCTAGAAGAGCTGGGAGACTATGACCCGGACCGGGTGAAGTTCCTGATCTGCCAGCAGGTGGATGACGAGATGGCGGCCGGACGGGAGCTGCTGGAGGAATGCGCGGCTTATGCTTCCGGATTTCAGCGCGAGAGCATCCCGGCGTCAGAGCTGGTTGTGGGGATGAAGTGCGGCGGTTCGGACGGTCTTTCGGGCATTACTGCCAATCCTCTGGTCGGCCGTTTCTCCGATCTGCTGATCGCCCAGGGCGGGTCCACTATATTGACCGAGGTGCCGGAAATGTTCGGAGCGGAAGGGTTCCTTTTGAACCGGTGCGTGAATGAAGAAGTTTTTGACAAGGCAGTAAACATGATCAATGGGTTTAAGCAATATTTTATCCGCCACAATGAAGTGGTTTATGATAATCCCAGCCCCGGCAACAAACAGGGAGGGATTACCACACTGGAGGATAAGTCCTGCGGGTGTGTCCAAAAAGGAGGCAGCGCCCCGATCGCGGATGTGATCGGTTACGGGGATCCGGTGACCGCCAAAGGGTTAAATATGCTTTACGGACCGGGAAATGATCTGGTATCATGCACCGCGCTGACCGCGGCAGGAGCTCATCTGATCCTCTTTACTACCGGGCGGGGAACCCCGTTCGGAGCTCCCGCGCCGACCATGAAGATCGCCACCAATACCCCGCTTGCCATGAAAAAAGCCGGATGGATCGACTTTAATGCAGGAGTTGCCGCAGATGGCGCCCGCACCTTGGACGAGGCGGCTCGGGATCTGATGCAGGCAGTGTTGGATACGGCCTCCGGAAAGCAGACCAGGACAGAGGAAAAAGGCTTCAGGGAGATTGCGATTTTTAAAGGCGGGGTTACTTTATAAAGGATTTTGAAAAAGCAGACATAATAAAGACGAAATAAAAAATACAGGAAGATCCGGCGGCGGGCCAGAAAAGACGGTCTGCCGCCGGATTTGCGCCTGTACAGGGTTTTTCGCGGCTTTTTTATTGCTTAGCGGAGGCTTATGTGATATAATATTTAAGATTGCGGACAGATAGAAGTAACCGAGACCACTGAAAAGCACATCAGCAGGTGTTCCGGTGTGTTTTTCAGTAGTTTCGGAGACACTTGTCCGCAAAAGAAAAAGAGAGATTAAAGGAGAAAGTCATGTACAAGAAATATGAATTAGAACTTGCTGGCAGGACTCTGCGCGTTGACGTGGGCAGAGTGGCAAAGCAGGCAAACGGCGCTGTCCTCATGCACTATGGGGATACAACAGTGCTTTGTACTGCAACTGCATCAGAAAAACCGAGAGACGGGATTGATTTCTTCCCTCTGAGCGTGGAGTACAATGAGAGACTCTATGCAGTGGGAAAGATCCCGGGAGGATTCAACAAGAGAGAGGGGAAAGCATCTGAAAACGCGATCCTGACAGACCGTGTCATTGACCGCCCGATGCGTCCTCTTTTCCCGAAGGATTACAGAAATGACGTGACACTTGAAAATCTGGTAATGTCCGTTGACCAGGACTGCAGCCCCGAACTGACAGCTATGCTGGGCGCGTCTGTCGCGACAAGCATTTCCGATATCCCGTTTGACGGACCGATCTCCACGACACAGGTCGGCCTGGTGGACGGAGAGTTCGTGTTCAATCCGACAGCAGCCCAGAGAGAGGCTTCTGACCTTGCGCTGACTGTTGCCTCTACAAAAGAGAAGGTCATCATGATCGAGGCAGGCGCAAATGAAGTGCCGGAAGACAAGATGATCGAGGCGATCTTTGCGGCTCACGAGCTGAACCAGAAAGTGATCGCATTCTTTGATACGATCGTAGCTGAGTGCGGCAAGGAAAAACATGCTTATGAGAGCTGCGCGGTACCGCAGGAGCTGTTCGACGCCATCAAAGAGATCGTGCCGCCGGAAGAGATGGAAGTAGCGGTCTTCACAGATGACAAGCAGACAAGAGAAGAAAATATCCGCCAGATCACTGAAAAGCTGGAAGAGGCATTCGCTGAGAATGAAGAATGGCTTGAGGTGCTCGGCGAGGCTGTCTACCAGTATCAGAAGAAGACGGTCAGAAAGATGATCTTAAAAGACCACAAACGTCCGGACGGACGCGCTATCGACGAGATCCGCCCGCTGGCAGCGGAAGTGGACCTGATCCCGAGAGTACACGGTTCTGCCATGTTTACAAGAGGACAGACTCAGATCTGTACAGTGACCACACTGGCGCCGCTGTCAGAGGCACAGAGACTGGACGGACTTGACGAGGCAGAGACTTCCAAGAGATATATGCACCACTATAATTTCCCGTCCTATTCTGTAGGCGAGACAAAGCCGTCCAGAGGACCGGGACGCCGCGAGATCGGACATGGGGCGCTGGCAGAGAGAGCGCTTCTTCCGGTACTTCCCAGCGAGTCAGAATTCCCGTATGCGATCCGCACGGTTTCCGAGACATTTGAGTCCAACGGCTCTACTTCCCAGGCAAGCGTGTGCGCTTCCAGTATGTCACTGATGACAGCCGGCGTGCCGATTAAATCCGCTGTGGCAGGTATTTCCGCAGGTCTTGTGACAGGAGATACAGATGATGACTATCTGGTGCTCACGGATATCCAGGGACTGGAAGACTTTTTCGGAGACATGGACTTCAAGGTAGCCGGTACACACAAGGGGATCACAGCGATCCAGATGGATATTAAGATCCACGGACTTACAAGACCGATCATCGAGGAAGCAATCGCCGCGACAAAGAAGGCGAGAACTTATATTATCGATGAAGTTATGAGCAAGGCCATCGCAGAGCCGAGACCGGAAGTCGGACCGTACGCTCCGAAGATCATTCAGATGCAGATTGATCCGCAGAAGATCGGTGATGTGGTCGGACAGAGAGGAAAGACGATCAACGCGATCATCGAGCAGACGGGCGTGAAGATCGATATCGAGGATGACGGCTCTGTATCCATCTGCGGTACTGAGAAGGAAGGCATGGATCAGGCAGCCAAACTGATCCACACGATTGTGACAGAATTTGAGGCCGGACAGGTATTCGAAGGAAAAGTCGTAAGCATCAAAGACTTCGGCGCGTTCCTTGAGTTCGCTCCGGGCAAGGAAGGCCTGGTGCACATCTCCAAGATCGCGAAGAAGAGAGTGGACAAAGTCGAAGACGTGCTCAAACTGGGCGATGTTGTGAAGGCAGTATGCCTTGGCAAAGACAAGATGGGCAGATTCAGCTTCAGCATCAGAGACGTGGCTGAGTAAAAGAGCGTGCAGAGAGCCGGCGCTTCTGCGGGCAAAAATCAGATAGAAGCGCTCATGCATGAAAATAGTCTGCAGAAAAGGACAGAGACAAGGTTTTCTGTCCTTTTTTCTATATCCTGCGGGGAGAGTCTGTTATAATAGATTTGTATATTTGCTGTATTCATTCTGCTTCAGATTCTGGTCAGGAATGGATCATAAAATACAAGAAAGAAGTGATGCGTGTTATGGAACAGATGACATTATTCGGGGACAGCAGGGCAATGGCTCCGCTGGCGAGCAGGCTGCGCCCGGATTCTCTGGATGAGTTCGTGGGACAGGAACATCTGCTTGGTCCGGGGAAGGTGCTGCGGCAGCTGATCGAGCGCGACCAGATCTCTTCCATGATCTTCTGGGGACCGCCCGGAGTGGGGAAGACGACCCTTGCCAGTATAATCGCAGGGAAAACCAAGTCTGAGTTTATCAATTTCAGCGCGGTCACGAGCGGGATCAAAGAGATCCGCGAGGTCATGAATCGGGCGGAACAGAGCCGGAGAGTGGGGCTTCGGACCGTGCTCTTTGTAGACGAGATCCACAGGTTCAACAAAGCACAGCAGGACGCCTTCCTCCCCTATGTGGAGAAAGGGAGCATCATCCTGATCGGAGCGACCACGGAAAATCCGTCTTTTGAGATCAACGCCGCGCTCCTGTCACGGTGCCGCGTGTTTGTTCTAAAAGCGCTGGAAGAAGCGGATTTGATCCGTTTGTTAGAAAATGCGCTGAGAAATCCCCGGGGATTCGGAAACCAGAATGTAAAAATATCCGCAGACAATATAAAAGCAATCGCTGCCTTCGCAGACGGAGACGCAAGGACAGCGCTGAACACGCTGGAAATGGCAGTATTGAACGGAGAGATCAGCGCAGAAGGGATCACGGTTACCACGGAGGGACTTTCCCAGTGCATCAGCCGGAAATCCCTTTTATATGATAAAACGGGAGAGGAGCATTACAACCTGATTTCCGCGCTTCACAAATCCATGAGAAACAGTGATCCTGACGCGGCGATTTATTGGATGATGCGCATGCTGGAGGGCGGGGAAAACCCGCTGTACATCGCGCGCAGGCTGATCCGGTTTGCCAGCGAGGACGTGGGCATGGCGGACAGCCGGGCACTCCAGGTAGCTGTGGCAGTGTATCAGGCATGTCATTTTCTCGGGATGCCGGAATGCGATGTGCATCTGACCCATGCGGTGGTGTATCTGTCAATGGCGCCCAAATCAAATGCCTTATACACTGCCTGTGAGTCCTGTAAGCGTGATGTCAGGGAGAAAAATGCAGAACCAGTGCCCATGCAGATCCGAAATGCGCCCACCGGGCTGATGAAGGAGCTGGGATATGGGAAAGGCTATGAATACGCCCATGACACAGAAGAAAAGCTTACCCACATGCAGTGCATGCCGGAAGGGTTAAAAGACAGGATCTATTACCATCCGACAGAGGAAGGGGAAGAGAAAAAAACTGCGGAACGGCTCAAAGAAATAAAAAAATTCCGGGAAGATAAGTGAAGACATTTCCAGTCATAAAACCGCCGGGAAATGCTCAGACTATCTCTGGGATGAATTTCCGGTATCAATCAGCGGAAAATCGTTACAGAGAAAATGAATAAAAAGAGGATACTTATCGTGAAACGACTGAGTGAATACTTATTTCTGGGAACCATCGGAGGAACTCTTTACTATACGTTTGAGGTGATGTTCCGCGGATTTTCCCACTGGTCCATGTTCCTGCTGGGCGGGATCTGTCTGGTGTTTTTTGCCCAACAGGGACTGTGGACCGGATGGGACGCCCCCTTGTGGAAGCAGGTGGGCTGGTGTGTGATCTTTGTCACTGCCAGTGAATTTATAACAGGTATTATTGTAAATAAAGTGATGGGCTGGGCAGTGTGGGACTATTCGGACCAGCCCTTTCAGCTGATGGGGCAGATATGCCTGCCCTTTGCCATTATCTTTTCCGGGCTGTGCGTGCTGGGGATTTTCCTCAGCAGTTATCTGCTCCATTTTCTGTATGGAGAGAAGTTACCGCATTTCCACGTGCTGTGAATCCTGTATTTGCTGCGTCGTGTGCTGTGGATCTGCCGGCTGCAGGATCTGCGCGGTTCCCTGCGCTTCGTTTTCCGGCTTTTTCCAGAAAAGGAGGAGCAGGATGGCTATGACCATTACAATGGTCACGGAGAAACCGCCTTCAGGCCCGAACGCGCCTCCGTTCCAGAAAGAACGCGCCGGATCAGTAGATGATTCGAACAGAGAACAGGACAGGTTCAGCCCGCTGACTTCCATGCCGAATACATTTCCCTGGACGAAATTCCAGACGGAGTGCAGCGCTCCGACGCCCCAGATATTCCCTGTCCTTAAGAAATAGAGAGAGAACACAATGCCCACCAGCAGGAGGTTGATGACTGCCAGCGGTGAGATCCCCGGATTGAAGATGTGGAGCAGGGAGAAGACCGCGGAATTTAAGAATACAGCCGCAGCGACGGAGTATCTCCTTCCCACGGACACCATGAAATATCCGCGGCAGAGCACTTCTTCCGCCATTCCCTGGATGCCGAAGCCCGCCAGGAAGAGCAGGAAGAGCAGCGGGGAGAAACCGGAGGAAATCCCGTCGATGGTCATTGAGCCTGTGAGCACATTTATCAGGACAGCGCCGCCGAAAAGGAGCAGACCCGCGCCTGCGCCCGCCAGATAGTGAAGCCCTGCTTTCCTGCGCACAAATCCTATGGACGCTGCTGTACGCTTCTGGATCGTAATGCAGAAGAGGATGGTAAGCAGGATCATTCCCGCATTGGAGAACAGGGTGAGCAGCATGAGGGGATCCGATTCCAGCAGAGTATTCATAAGCGCTTCCGCCTGCTGGGTATTGCCGGCGGCAAACTGCTGCATGATGCGGTTGTCCTTGAGTATGACAATGACTGACCCCGCGACAAGGATAAAGCTCATTCCTATGGAAGAGACAAAATATACGAGAAAGAAGATCAACAGTTCGATGAACCAGTTCTGTCCTTTCTTTCTGTCTGCCGCCTGTTTCATATGCGGCGGGAATGTTGGTAAATGAAGCATATTCATATCCTCCTGTCTATGTAATACAACCAATTTACCATGGATCTGCCGAAAATTCTATTTTTATTTTCTTGAGATTTTTTTAAATTTTATTGGCAGTGCATTCTATCCTTTCCGGTTGAACAGATTTTCCAAAAATGCTATAATACATCAGCAGAATTTTTCATCCGTGCGCTGCATGCCAGAGCCGCGTGCCGCGCACTTGTATACAGCAAAGGAGTATGAATGTGGCAGAATTAACACCAATGATGAAGCAGTACATGGAGACGAAATCTCAGTATCCGGACTGCATCCTCTTTTATAGATTGGGAGATTTTTATGAGATGTTCTTTGACGACGCGCTGACAGCGTCGAGGGAATTGGAGATCACGCTGACCGGGAAGAACTGCGGCCAGGAAGAGCGGGCACCCATGTGCGGTGTCCCTTATCATGCCGTGGAGAGCTATCTGAACAAGCTGGTGTCAAAGGGCTATAAAGTGGCGATCTGCGAGCAGCTTGAGGACCCGAAGACAGCGAAAGGCATTGTGAAGCGCGACGTGGTCCGCATCGTGACTCCGGGAACGAATCTGGACACCCAGGCGCTGGACGAGACGAGGAACAATTATATCATGTGCATCGTCTATATTGCGGACCGTTACGGTGTGTCCGTGTCAGATATCACGACCGGAGATTATTTTGTAACAGAGATCCCTGACAGCGCCAAACTGATGGACGAGATCTACCGTTTCTCTCCGTCCGAGATCATCTGCAACGAGGCGTTCTACATGAGCGGCATGGATCTGGACGGCATGAGGGACCGGCTGGGGATAACCATCTATTCGCTGGATTCCTGGTATTTTGACGATGCGGTGTGCAGGCAGAAACTGCTAGAGCACTTTAAGGTGACATCGTTTGCCGGGCTGGGGCTGGCGGACTACGACTGCGGCATCATCAGCGCGGGAGCGCTGCTTCAGTACCTTCTTGAGACACAGAAGAATTCGCTGTCCAACCTGACGCACATCACGCCCTATGCGGCAGGCAGATATATGATGCTGGACAGCTCCACGAGACGGAATCTGGAGCTGTGCGAGACGCTGCGGGAAAAGCAGAAGAGAGGCTCCCTTCTCTGGGTGCTGGACAAGACGAAGACAGCGATGGGGGCAAGGACACTGCGCAAATATGTGGAGCAGCCCCTCATCGACAAAAAAGAGATCGAGAAACGTCTGGACGCGGTGGCAGAACTGAAAGACCAGGCAATCTCCAGGGAAGAGATCAGGGAATATCTCTCTCCGGTCTATGACCTGGAACGTCTGATCACGAGGATCGCTTACGGAACGGCAAATCCCAGGGATCTGACCGCGTTCCGCAGCTCTCTTGAGATGCTGCCCCATATCCGGTATATTTTGGAAGAGATGGAATCAGAGCTCCTGAAGAACATTCACGATGACATGGACGCTCTGGAGGATCTCTGCACATTGGTCAAAGACGCGATACGGGAAGACCCGCCCATTGCCATGAAGGAAGGCAATATCATCCGGGACGGCTATAATGAAGAAGTAGATAAGCTGCGCCGGGCGAAATCAGACGGCAAGGACTGGCTGGCAAAGCTGGAAAATGATGAACGCGAGAAAACCGGGATCAAGAATCTCCGTATTAAATACAACAAAGTGTTCGGCTACTATCTGGAGGTTACGAATTCCTATAAAGATATGGTGCCGGATTATTATACACGCAAGCAGACACTGGCAAATGCTGAGCGTTATATCACGCCGGAGCTCAAAGAGCTGGAAGATATGATCCTTGGGGCAGAGGATAAGCTCTATGCCCTTGAATATGAGCTGTACAGCCAGGTCAGGGATACAATTGCATCTGAGATCGAGAGAATACAGAAAACAGCGAAAGCGGTAGCCGCTCTGGACGCATTTGCTTCACTCGCGGTGGTGGCGGAGAGAAATAACTATACCCGCCCGAAGATCAACGAAAAAGGAGTCATTGATATCAAGGAAGGTCGCCATCCTGTTGTAGAACGGATGATCCCCAATGATATGTTCATCGCAAATGATACATACTTAGATGACAAGAAACACCGGATCTCGATCATCACCGGACCGAACATGGCCGGGAAATCCACCTATATGCGGCAGACCGCGCTGATCGCCCTGATGGCGCAGATCGGGTCCTTTGTGCCTGCAAAGAGCGCGGATATCGCGCTGTCTGACCGGATCTTTACTAGGGTCGGAGCGTCGGATGACCTTGCCTCCGGGCAGAGTACCTTTATGGTAGAGATGACAGAGGTGGCAAATATCCTCAGAAACGCAACGTCAAAGAGCCTGCTCATCCTGGATGAGATCGGCAGGGGTACCAGCACGTTTGACGGGCTTTCGATCGCGTGGGCAGTGGTGGAGTACATCAGCGACAGCCGGCTGCTCGGGGCAAAGACGCTTTTTGCGACACACTATCATGAATTGACGGAGCTGGAAGGCAAGATCAGCAATGTGAATAATTACTGTATCGCGGTCAAGGAGAAGGGCGATGACATTGTTTTCCTGCGGAAGATCGTAAAAGGCGGCGCGGACAAGAGCTACGGCATTCAGGTGGCGAAGCTGGCGGGCGTGCCGGATCTGGTGATCGACCGGGCAAAGGAGATCGTGGAAGAACTTGCCGAGGGTGATATAACGGCGCGGGTCAGCGAGATCGCTGTCAGGGAAAAGTCGGCAAAGAAGAAGCCGAAAGTAAAGAAGTATGATGAGGTGGATATGGCGCAGATGTCGCTCTTTGACACGGTTAAGGACGACGACGTGCTCGAGGAACTGAAAAACCTTGACGTAGGCAATATGACGCCTATTGACGCGCTGAATACGATATACAGGCTTCAGAACAAGCTGAAGAACAGATGGTAATAGTTAACAATGACAAAGGAGGCGGACAATGCCGCATATTCAGGTATTAGATCAGATTACAATCGATAAGATCGCCGCGGGGGAAGTGATTGAGCGCCCGGCATCCATCGTAAAAGAACTGGTGGAAAACGCCATCGACGCGGGGGCGGATTCCGTGACCGTGGAGATCCGGGACGGGGGCATTGATTTTATCCGTGTTACGGACAATGGCTGCGGGATCCCGCACGACGAAGTGAGGAGCGCTTTCCTGCGCCATTCTACGAGCAAGATCCGCAGCGTGGAAGACCTGATGCACATCAGTTCTCTCGGATTCCGCGGCGAGGCCCTCTCAAGCATCGCCGCCGTGACCAGGACAGAACTGATCACGAAGACCGAAGAATCCGAATTCGGGACCAGGTATGTGATTGAGGGCGGAAAGGAAGTGTCACTGGAAGAGACAGGCGCGCCCAACGGGACGACCTTCCTTGTGCACCAGCTTTTCTATAATGTGCCTGCAAGACGGAAGTTCCTGAAGACGCCTATGACCGAGGCAGGACACGTTCAGGATCTGCTCATGCATCTGGCGCTGTCCCATCCGGAGGTGGCATTCCTGTTCAAGAATAATAACCAGGAAAAGCTGAGGACCTCCGGCAGCGGGAAATTAAAGGACGTGATATACAGCGTATATGGACGTGAGATCGCGGCAAACCTTCTTGATATCGATTATGAAAAAGGCGGCTTAAGGATCACCGGATACCTGGGGAAACCGATTGTCACAAGGGGAAACCGGAATTTCGAAAATTTCTTTGTGAATGGCAGATATGTGAAGAGCCCCATGATCTCAAAATCATTGGAAGATGCGTATAAAGACTTTACCATGCAGCACAAATTCCCGTTTGCAGTCCTGCATTTCCACGTGGACGGCGAGACCATCGATGTCAATGTACATCCCACGAAGATGGAGCTGCGCTTCCAGAGACAGCAGGATGTGTACAATACGGTCTTTGAAGGCGTGCACCGCAGACTGTTGGAACCGGAGCTGATCCAGAGGGCAGAGGTGCCGGAACCGGTGGCAGACAGAGCCGGAAGCAGACCTGGAACAGCGCTGACAGGAGCTGCCCAGGTAAAAGCACAGCCAAATGGCATGTCACTAAAGGAGACGCAAGAGAAGAACGGACAAAAAGAGAGCCCCTTCCTGCTGAAACCGAGAAATCATACAGACCAAAAGCCCGGGGACATACCGGCCGAGCCGCAGAGCGAAGTGCGGGATGAGGATTATTTTATCCGAAAGATGAGAGAGCGGGTCACAGCCTACCATGAACGGATGTCCTCTGCCGAAGTGACTGACCGCGGCGGGATCTACCGCCCGGAAAAGCAGGCAGACAGAATCCGGGAGACTGTCAAATACGGCGCAGGTGAAGATCAGGCGCAGAATACGGAAAACAGTTCCCGGGAAAGGGATGCCGTTCCTGCGCACGAATCCCCGTCGGAGACTGCGGTTCTGGCGAGCGAGTCTTCTGAAAAACAAACGGTTTCAACAAACGAATCCGCGGCAGCGCAGAACGTTCCGGCAGGAGAAACCTCAGCAGAGCAGACTACTTCAGCAAGTGGAGATCTGGCAGAGAAGACCGCTCCGGCAGTAAAAGAGAAATCTGCAGATGGTTCTTCAGAAGAGAAGGAGGTTTCTGCGGGCAGAGCCCATCTTGGAGAAAAGCCCCAGCAGCTTGATCTTTTTGAGGAGAATTTCCTGAAGCGGGAGGTGCGCGCGGAATACAAGCTGATCGGCCAGGTATTTGACACATACTGGCTGGTCCAGTTCCAGGACAGTCTGTACATCATAGACCAGCATGCAGCCCACGAGAGAGTGCTGTACGAGCGGACGCTCAAAGAGATGAAGACAAGGGAATTTACCTCCCAGTATTTGAGTCCTCCGATCATCCTGACGCTCTCCATGCAGGAGGCAAGGCTTCTGGAGGAACACATGGACCGGTTTACACGGATCGGATTCGAGATCGAGCCGTTCGGTCCGGAGGAATATGCGGTACGCGCGGTGCCGGATAATCTCTTTGGAATCGCGAAGAAAGAACTCCTGATGGAGATGATCGATGAGCTTGCGGACGGACTGACCACGTCTATGACGCCGGATCTGATCGACGAGAAGGTGGCTTCTATGTCGTGCAAAGCCGCGGTCAAAGGAAACAACCGGCTTTCCGCGCAGGAGGTGGACGCTCTGATCGGGGAACTGCTGACGCTCGACAACCCTTATCATTGTCCTCATGGCAGACCCACCATCATCGCGATGACAAA
>DXCD01000027.1 GCA_019116185.1 Candidatus Mediterraneibacter stercorigallinarum | reverse complement strand
AATATTATAAATATAAATATGCATGCTGTAGATATATTTTCAGGCCAGTACGTGTCAATAAGCTGCATTCAGACAAAAAATATCTAGGAGGGAAAAGTAACAATGAACAGGAAAAAGAGAATTAAAAAGTCATTCCTGAGTATGCTTCTTGCGGTTCTCATGACATTGTCCCTGCTTCCGGTCAGCGGTAAGACCGTAAAGGCTTATGCCGACAGCACGGAAGTGCCTTCGGAGGAAAAAACCGGGCTGACGGGAAATGATTTAAAGATGTCACTTCTCTACAGCGGCATTGATAGGTCTGTTGATTACGGCAGAAGCCGTCTCAGCGGGAGCGATTTACAGATTTATGATTCGTTGAAAACAAGAATTGCCAATGTTGCCGAAAATGGAGGCAGCACAATATTTACAGTAACGCTGGACAGCCCGGTTACATGGACTGGGAGCAGTTCACAGGCAGATGCCCAGTTCCTTGCTAAGGTTGATTACGATAAGATTGTAAATTGTCTGGTTGTGGACAGTCCTTATGAATTATATTGGTATGATAAAACAGCGGGCACAGAGGTAAGCTATGTGACCAGTTCAAAGGGACGGCAGACAAGTATAACGAAAATAAAATTTACATTTTTCGTATCTGACGCGTATCAGGGAGGCAGCAGCACGAGAGTCAGTACGGTTAAGGCGTCCGAAGCGGAAAGTGCGGCCCGCACAGCTAAAAGTATTGCGTCTCAGTATGCAGCCCTTTCTCCATATGAGCAGATGAATGCGTTTAAGAATGAAATATGTAATCTTACAGATTATAATTACAGCGCGTCACCGAATACGAATTATGGTGATCCGTGGCAGCTCATATATGTATTTGACGGTGATCCGGGCACAAAGGTTGTGTGCGAAGGCTATGCGAAAGCATTCCAGTACCTGTGTGATTTAAATGGTCTTACATGCTATACGGTTACGGGCATAATGGACGGCGGCACGGGTGCGGGCATGCATATGTGGAATATCGTTACACTGGACGGATATAATTATCTGGTGGATATTACAAACAGTGATACAGGGACTCTGGGACAGAACGGGGGGCTGTTCCTTGCCGGTACGTCAGGTGATATGGACACGGGTTATACATTCCAGGCCGGCAATGCAAATATTTCTTATCAGTATGATGAGGTTCAGGCTGAATTGTACGGCAGTGAAATACTGACACTGGCATCCGGCGACTATACCCCGTCACAGCCCATTCCTGAGGTGACCGCCAGCGCGTCGGTGCAGAATGTAACCTATGGCTATGCAAGCGCCCCGCAGATTTCGGCTGTAGTGCAGAATGCAGACGGGGCTGGATATGCATGCCGCTGGTATCAGGTGGATGACCAGGGAAATGCTGCACCTGTTGATGCTGCATCCGATCCTTATACATTTATCCTGCCGACAGGACTGGCAGCAGGAACTTATACATATTATTGTGAAATAAATGCAGGAGGCCAGGCTGCTGTCAGCAACCGGGTCACAATAACAGTTGAACAGGCAGAAGTAACGCCTGTCATCAGCGGAACAACTACAAAAGAGTATGATGGCACAATCAACGGGCCGGAGGGGATCAGCATCGAACTATCCGGAGTTATCAGCGGAGACAGCGTAAGCGCAGCGGCAAAGTCCTATGCCTATAACAGTCCTGATCCGGGCAGTGCAGATCGGATTACTGCATCAGGGATCACGCTTGAAGGGGCTGACGCAGGCAGCTATCGGCTCACAGCGGAGACAGTCACTGCTTCCGGAACTATTACGGACCGTGCGGTGATGGAAACTCCGGATGAGGGACAGAGCAAGACAGAGGAGCCGGAAGATCCGGCGCCGGAGTCTCCTGCCGGCCAGGAAGAGACGCAGACGGATGTCCCGGATGATCCGCAGCCTTCTGATGCTGAAAATAAGCAGGACGATGCTGAGGAGAACAAGCAGAATAAGGATGATGGAAACAGGCAGACGGATGCTGAGGAGAACAAGCAGAACAAGGATGATGGAAACAGGCAGACGGATGCTGAGGAGAATAAGCAGAGCGAGGATGCCGGAAATAAGCAGACAGATGCTGGGGAGAATAAGCAGAGCGAGGATGCCGGAAATAAGCAGGACAAAGCTGCTGGAAATACCCAGACCCCGGCTCCCGGAAATACCAAGGCCGGCACTTCCGGAAACGGACAGACAACGGCAGACGTTTCCAGATCTCCGAAGACAGGGGACAGCATGGATTCTGTGATGCTTTACGCGGCGCTTCTTGTATCATGCGCGGCTGTCATTGCTGCAGCAGCTGGAAGAAAAAGAAAAATCCGGTAACAGAAACAGATAAAAATAAAATGAAAAACGAGCGGATCCGGTAATTCCCGGGACGCTCGTTTTTTATGCGGAATTTCAGTCATGCAGTGAAAAAGGATTACATTTTATCTGTCTATATACATTGAAAGAAAGAACAAATTCATATTTTACTCAGTCAGAGAAATATGGTATCATACTTAATTAAGTGCAGCATGGAATGAAGGGAAGGAAGAAAATGGAAACATTGGAAAAACTTAGAGAGAAACTGGACGAGATCGACGGCCAGATCACAGATCTTTATGAAAAAAGGATGAAAGTCTGCGAGGCTGTGGGAGAATATAAAGTAAGCGCAGGAAGGAAAGTATTTGACCGTCAGCGGGAAAGAGAAAAGCTGACAGAAGTGGCGTCAAGGGTGAACGGGGACTTCAATAAGAAGGGGATCCAGGAACTTTACCAGCAGCTTATGTCCATGAGCAGGAAACTTCAGTACCAGCAGCTCGTGGAAGCAGGAGCCCTGGGGCGCCTTCCGTTTATCCGGATCGATGACCTGGATAAGAAGAATGCCAGGGTCGTATTTCAGGGGACAGAAGGGGCATACAGCCAGGCAGCGATGCAGCAGTTCTTTGGGGAGGATGTGAACAGTTTCCATGTGCGGACGTTCCGCGACGCGATGGAGGCGATCGAAGAAGGAGCCGCGGATTACGCGGTTCTGCCGATCGAGAATTCCACGGCAGGTCCGGTTATTGAGATGTATGACCTGCTGGATGAATTTGAAAATTATATCGTGGCAGAAACTATTCTGCCCATTGTGCATACACTTTCCGGGCTTCCGGGGGCGAAACTGTCCGACATTCAGCGTGTCTATTCCAAGACAGAAGCGCTGATGCAGACATCCAGGTTCCTGGATGAGCATTCGGACTGGCAGAGGATCAGCGTGGTAAACACGGCGATTGCGGCCAGGAAGGTGCTCAAAGAGCAGGATATTTCCCAGGCAGCGGTGTGCAGCGCCTATGCGGCGAAGGTGCACGGCCTGGAAGTGCTGGTAGACGAGATCAATGATGTCGCGGATAATTCCACACGTTTTATTGTGGTTACGAACCAGAAGGTCTTCCTGAAAAATGCCTCAAAGATCAGCATACGGTTTGAGCTTCCCCACCAGAGCGGCTCTCTGTATAGAATTCTTTCTCATTTTATCTATAATGATCTGAATATGTCCAAGATCGAATCCCGTCCTATAAAGGGAAGACCTTGGGAATACTGCTTTTTTGTAGATTTTGAAGGCAATCTGGAGGACGCCGCGGTGAAGAATGCAATCCGCGGACTGAGAGAAGAGGCACAGAATCTGAAGATACTGGGGAACTATTAAGAAACGAGCAGACCAGGACAGTGAAAAGGCTGTCCGGGCGAGTGAGAGAGAAGAAAACGCAGATAAAAACCGGAAATGTGGAAAGGATGAAAGAAGATGCGTACAAATGAGCTGATGCTGTATAAAAATATGGACTATGGGGAGCTTTTAAAGGACATGACTTTCCTTATGGAAAACCATGGAAACAGTGATTACAACAGAGAGGATTTAAGAAGCCTTCTCTTTGAATGTGTCAATCGGCTGTTGGAACTCTCGGTGAGCCATGGGTTTGAGGGAAACCTCTGGCATACATATCTGACGTTCCTGCTTGTGAATGACGAGAATGCATACAGCACCTCCTGCGAGATCGTCGGAAGGACAGAAGGCAGCATTAACGAGATTGCCCTCCATGATTTCTCGATCTTTAAAGAACTGTTTGACTATGATTTCACTGCTCTGGAAAAAGACCTTGGCGCGGACTGTATCCAGATCCTTATGGATTATAAGAATGGAAGCAGGACGGGGAAGGTGTTTAACCGCCGCGTCAGAGACCGCATCTGCCATCTGGCGGCAGCCCTTGGCAGCGCAGTGGACGCAGAGGATTTCCGGAAGAAAATGACTCAGTTCTACAAAGAGTTTGGTGTGGGCAGGCTGGGGCTTCACAAGGCATTCCGCATCGAGCATCCCGAGGGCGGGAATATGGAGATCGTGCCCATCACCAATATCGCTCATGTCCATCTGGATGACCTTGTCGGCTATGAGATCGCAAAGAAAAAGCTGATCGACAATACAGAGGCATTCGTGCAGGGGCGCAGGGCGAACAACTGTCTTCTCTTCGGAGACGCCGGAACCGGGAAGTCATCATCCATCAAGGCGATCCTGAATCAATATTATGACCAGGGACTTCGGATGATCGAGGTCTATAAACACCAGTTCAAGGACCTGAATGACGTGATCGCCCAGATCAAGAACCGCAACTATAAGTTTATCATCTATATGGATGACCTTTCTTTTGAAGAATTTGAGATCGAGTACAAGTATCTCAAGGCAGTCATCGAGGGCGGGCTGGAACGCAAGCCCGATAATGTACTGATCTATGCCACATCCAACCGCCGCCACCTGATCCGCGAGACCTTCCGGGATAAGGCTGACAGAGATGAAGAACTCCACACAAATGACACTGTGCAGGAGAAGCTCTCTCTTGTGGCAAGGTTCGGAGTGACCATCTACTTCGGTTCCCCGGATAAGAAAGAATTCCAGGAGATCGTGCGCGTGCTCGCAAAGAAGGGCGGCATCAACATGCCTGAAGAAGAATTGCTCCTGGAGGCAAATAAATGGGAACTGTCGCATGGGGGACTGTCCGGAAGGACTGCACAGCAGTTTGTGGACTATTTATCTGGATTTGTCGGGGAGAAGGTCGGTAGATAAAACGTCCGAAAACCGTAGGTTGTTTTAAGGCGTATTCGTGACGGGCGGGGATGTGGCTCAGGTTCCGGCTCCACGATTTGGGAAAGACATAAAAGGAATGGGATACAGCTAAAGACAATTTCAAAGCGGACGATTCGCTTGCGCTCAGGCATCCGCTTTGAAATTAGCGCTGTATCCCATTCCTTTAAGTCTTTCCAACAAATCGTTCCGAGTCACCATCGCCACATCCCCGCCCGCCACGAAAGGCTCTTGAAATAGGGCTGCGGTTTTCTGCGTTCATCCAGTCGGCAGTCCCCCGCGGGCAAATGCAGAATTCGAAAAGCAGGTCCAAAGGGGAACGCTGTCGGCCAACAAAGACTTCAATCCAACCAGAACTCTGCTCTGCATAACTTCCTGGAACTTCCGGGGATACAAAGCT
>DXCD01000228.1 GCA_019116185.1 Candidatus Mediterraneibacter stercorigallinarum | reverse complement strand
TCCTGGATCGGGTTGAACAGTCCGATATCCCCCTCTATAGGTACGTCAAGATGACCATCTGCTAATTGGTTGGTAGATTTTAAAAGCAGCTTGTATTTCTCCTGAAGATCTTTTGTGTATTTCCTCAGGAATAAGAACAAGAACACGGAATATACGATCAGCGCAAACATTCCGTAATACCAGAAGATACAAACAATACACAGAATCACAAAGTTGATCAGCACCACCTTCAGGATCGTGCGGTTCGTCTTATCCTGGAAATCCAGGTGCAGAAGGGCGTCGTACTGCCTGGAAAGGAATGACTTCACTTTCCGGAATATCCCTCCTGCCTTCCGTGTCATAGTCCCACCATATTCACCACCTCGGTTTCTGATGCGGCGGATCAGCCTGGCGGTCAGCGTCCGCTCTTTCCAGTAAGCGCCTTTCATGCGCACCATTGTTCTCAACGACGTTACAGCCCAGAACAGAACGCCAAACACGAATATCCACATAAAGAAATTAAGCAGCATTGCCGGGAGCTCCAGTCCGCCGTTCTGCGCCGTCGGCAGAATGGTGCCTGTCAGCGAGCCGTACACCACCTGCATGGGCCAGAAATAAATATCACTGCCAAGGCAGAGGAACAGGACTGCCACCGGGATTTCAAAAGGCACGGCAAACATCCTCATCCCGCTGATATCCAACCGCCTGTTCAAGGGCAGAAGAAGCGCCGCCGCGATCACCAGAAGGCTTAATACCTCCAGAGTGTCTCTGTACGCTCCTGAACTGCTCAGGCTGTACACATCCACATACGCCAAATCGCTCGCTTTTACATATGCGGCAAGATTTTCCCGGGTCATTCCATAAATGATCGTGACGTCCGCAGGCACTGATATGCTCGAAATTCCGTAAGTGTCCTCCACGATCTCAGCCTCATGGATAAAGCTGTGTTCAAGATTGTAAGCATCCTCAGGAGAAAGAATGGTTCCATCCGCCCGAACGCCGGAAAGCAGTCCGTCGCCGGAAAATGTATACTGCGCCCGGAATGCATAACGATCTGTTTCCAATGCTGTCAGCAGCTCCCTGGTGTCCTCCGACAGATCGTCCGTCAGAGCTGTCATTTCCGCTTCTTTCTCTTCGGATATTCCGCTGCTTCCTTCTGCCTGCCCCTCAGACGCCCCCTCAGGTACAGTCTCCTCTTCGCTTCCGCCTGCGGCATCACTTTGTTCCGAATCTCCCGCGGCTTTACTATCCGCAGTTTCCCCTTCATCGACAAACACGCCGCAGTCCATATATTTTCTCGTCAGGTCAAACTCTCTCTGACCAAACTCATCCAGAACCTCACCCGGGTCTGTCTCTTTCGCACATTCATTATAAAGAATATAATTTCCCTCTGCCAGATCCCTGCTGATACCATAGAGAGCTTCCATATATATTGTCTCATCCGACTCGGCGCTTTCCAGATAAGCGGACATCTCGGGATATCCTCTCAGCATCATGAAAGAACAGAATGCCAGCAGAAGCGAAGCTGCAATAATCCCTGTCTTATGGCTGCTTTTCGATCTTATATCCAACACCCCACACCACCTTTAAATATTTTGGATTCTTTGGGTCAATCTCGATCTTCTCTCTGATGTTCCTTACATGGACCATGATCGTATCCGTGTTGATCGCTTTCTCCTGCCACACCCTCTCATAGATTTCTTCCGCAGAAAATACTCTGCCCGGGTTCTTCGCCAGAAGAAGCAGGATCTTATACTCAATAGGGGTGAGTTTCACCGGATTCCCATCCATCGTCACCTCGACTGCTTCTTCATTGATCTCCAGCCCGCCGATCACATGCACATTATCCTTGGGTGTCAGCTTCTCAAGGAATTTGCGGTAGCGGCGCAGCTGGGAATTCACCCGCGCCATCAGCTCCATGGGAGTGAACGGCTTCGTCACATAGTCGTCCGCGCCAATATTTAAGCCTGTGATCTTATCCACTTCCTCAGACTTCGCAGACAGCATGATCACCGGGAAGTCATATTTCTCCCGCAGCTTCATGGTCATCCGGATGCCGTCCATGCGCGGCATCATGATATCCACGATCGCAAGGTGGATCTCCTCCTTCTCCAGGACCTCCAGCCCCTCAATACCGTCCGCCGCCTGAAATACCTTATACCCCTGGCTCTGCAGGTAAATCTGGACACCTTCCCGTATCTCCTTGTCATCCTCGACGATCAAAACATGATTTGTTTCCATTTTATCCTCATTTTCTCCTTTTATCTGAAAATTCTCCCCATAGGGGTCAGACCCCTTCCGGGAGGGGTCTGACCCCTTGCACAAATTGAGCATCCACCGGAAGCGATGGAATTGCATTTTTCTTCACGATCCCGTAATTCTTCACCGCCACTGTCACTTTGGTAAATGGCAGCGGTATCACATATTTATCCCATCTGCGTGTCAGCCGGAGACAGGAGGAATAGGATATGCTGATCCCGACAAATTCTTCCTCCGCGTGATCTGACAGGTAAAATGCCAGCTTCTTCGGCTCGTGCCTCGGCCCCAGCGGTCCGTCCAGAGCAACGGCGATGGAATGTGTCTTTTCGTAAGAGTCCTGGACGATCTGTTTCAGCGCGGCAAACGCCCGGTAGCCGTCCGGCACCCGCAGAGCGCTGCCCCCGCATTTTTTTATCATGTGTTCAATATAGTTTCCCCTTGTATCTGCTGTCACGATCACATCCACCGGAGTGGTCTTGTGTGACAATTTCTCCAGGACAATATTCATAAAAAAGCTGTCTTCATGCCAGAAACCGAAGATCTGGCTGTCGCCGTATGTATTTTCCTCATACCACCGGACCTTCACCGTACGGTCCACCAGGCTGAGATATTTAGTGAACAGCCATTGCAGAATGCTCTGCGCGGTCTTCTTCTGCCTCATAATACGCCTCATCCTTTCTGTCCTGTTCCTGTCTGTAAATCCATGCATCTCTCCTGCGCTCTGCTCTTTTTTCACAGATACATTGATTGTAGAGCATCTCCTCATATATGGCAAGCCTGGAGGAGCGGTATTTTTCGGCAGATGCTCTCGCCGCCTTTTTCATCTCTTCTATCTTCTCTCCGCGGAGGATCTCCGTCACGCGGTCCGCCCACTCTGTTTCCGCCTCCTCTGTGAGAAATCCGTTCACTCCGTTTTCTATGATATCGTCTGTCCCAACCGCGCGCACGGCAACCACCGGAGTCCCTGCCGCAAATGCTTCTGCCAGCACGATCCCCTGGGTCTCGGATGTGGACGCAAACAAGAAGATATCTGCTGCCGCCAGATAATCCCTGACTTCTCCGTTCGGGACATTGCCTGCAAATGTGACCATATCCTGGATTCCCAGAAGGGAAGTCCTCACCTTCAGCTCGGATTTCTGGCTGCCGTCGCCTAAGATCAGCACATGGAAATCATCGCCGATCCTCTGACGGATATCCGCGATCCCCCTCAAAAGGAATCCATAATTCTTTTCTCTTTCAAGGCGGGATACCGTGATCAGTAAGTGCTTTTTCCCTTTCCCGTACTTCTGCCGGATCTCCCGCGCCCGGCTGTCGTCCGCCAGGAAGAAACTCTCTTCCAGCCCCGTCGGAAATACAGCGGAGCGGCTCTTCATCCCGTATCCTCTGAGCACGCGCTGCATCCCTGCGGACGGGGCAAGCACAAGATCGCATTGGTCAGCAAACCATCTCATATAAGCCGGGATCACCTTTCTTCCGATCCAGTCCACTGCTTTTTTCTTTATTTCCGCACTGCCGCTGTTTATGCGAAAAGCGGGAATATAATGAAGATAATCCTCATAACGGGTATGGCACGTAAAAATGACCGGTATGCCGTATTTTCTCCCCAGTTTTACCCCCAGGGGGCCTACAAACATGGGATGATGCACATGAATGCAGTCAAAGGTCTCTATTTCAAACGTCCGGATAATCTCTGCGGGAAATACCGCCGGATATACCATGCCATTGTCCATCTTTCTCTTCTGCGTCCGGTAGCGCACCACCCGCTCCGGCGCCGCCTCGTCTGTATGAAGTATTTCTTCTGTCTCTGCTCTCGTATCACCATAATACGGCGCGAAGACCGTCACCTCATGCCCCAGCCTCACCAGTTCCTGTGCCTGCCTCTCCACTGAGATCGGCACACCGCCCACAAACGGCCTGTAATTATTCGTCAGCATTGCGATCCTCATACCTCTCGCCTCCTTCTGCACCCTATATAAAGAACTCGATCGCCGCGTCGCCGAAGAAATACCCTGCTCCGACAAAAACCAGATTCCAGAGGAAGATCCCTCCAAGCGAGCTGAGCGTATATTTTGTAAAATTCATCCTGACCATCCCTGCCGGAATGGAGATCAGCGTCCTGACCATGGGAAGAAGCTTGCTCACAAACACCCCCGCGCATCCCTTCTGTCTCAGGAACTCCATCTTCTCTTCGATCACAGGCTGGTGCTTGGGAAATTTCTTAAAATAAAATCCCAGCACCTTGCCTCCGCCGTATCTTCCCAGCAGGTACAGCGCCCAGCTTCCTGTAAGTCCCGCCGCTACGGTGAGCAGCATTACAAGCGGGAAGCTGATCGCCCCTCTTGCCGCCCAGATCCCCGCAAGAGGCATGATGACTCCCGCCGGAAATCCCGGAAGATTCAGATACTCTAACAGTACGATCAGATAGATGAAAAAAGCGCCATATTGAACAAAATAATTGGTAAGCTCTTGGATTGACATAAAAATACAGCCCCCTTTCACTGTTTACAGGATAGCCTGTAAATCTTAAGGAGGCTGATGTGAGAATCGAAAGATTTTCTAAAGATTTGACAAAATACTGCGAACTACGTGATTATACGTCCGATTTTAAATCACCGGCTTTTCTTTGCCACTGTGTCCCCTGGGGCTTTTCTTCATGAGGCTCGCCTTAACGACCGCTCCCTCTCCGAATCTTGCGTTCAGCTCCTCCATGGCTTTCTTAAGGCGCTTATGCTTTTCATCCGGCTCTTTGGGCGGTTCCAGGTCAAAAATCGAAAGCTGTTCCGGCTCAGACTCGTCCACCAGCTTTGACGTGCGTATGCCGAGGAGGCGCACCGCCTCTCCGCTCCACGCCTCAAGAAACAGGCTGCTCGCCGTCTCTTTGAGCACCTGCGGGTCATTGGACGGCTTTTCAAGCTGCATCTGATGGGAGAGGGAACGGAAGTCATGGTATTTGATCTCCACGCTCACCATGCCCGCCTTTTTCCCCGCCTTTTTCAGACGCCGTCCCACACTCTGCGCCAGTTCGTCAAACACCGGCCGGACTTCCTCCATAGAAGCCGCATCCTCTCTCAGCGTTGTTGAATTCCCGATCCCTTTCGCTTCCTCCGGCTCTGACTGGATGACATCGCCGCCTCTGCCGTTCGCAAATTCCCAGAGCATTCTGCCGTGACTTTTCAGGTGGAGCGTGATCAGCTTCGGATCTGCCTGCGCCAGATCCCCGATAGTATTGATCTCCAGTTTTTTCAGCACCTCCACGCTGGAACGCCCCGCCATGTACAGTTCTCCGATGGGCAGCGGCCACATTTTCACACGGATCTCCTCAGGGAAAAGGGTGTGGATCCGGTCCGGTTTCTGAAAATCCGACGCCATCTTCGCCAGCAGTTTGTTCGTGGAGATCCCGATATTCACCGTAAATCCGAACCGCTCCTTTATGCCGTCCTTGATCTCCACCGCCCCGTCCACAGGTGAATGGTATCTGTCTGCAATGGAGGTAAAATCCATGTAACACTCATCCACGCTGACCTGTTCGATCTCTTTCGTAAATGTCCGAAGATATTCCATGAGCAGCCTGCTCTTCTCCCGGTACATCTTATGGTCCGGGGGATACATAGCCAGGTTCGGGCACTTACGAAAGGCATTCGCAACGGGTTCCCCCGTGCGGATGCCATATCGTTTCGCCACAGGGGATTTGGCGAGCACCACGCCGTGGCGGGACTTCTGGTCCCCGCCTATGATGGCCGGTATCTCGCGCAGATCCACTTTGGCTCCGTTCTTCAGTTGTTCTACTGCCGTCCAGCTTAAATAAGCGGAATTCACATCGATATGAAAGATAATGGGCGTCATCTGCACATCTGTCCTTTCACACTGCTGCATCTGTCCGCCTTATTCCGCGGCCATGATCTGCCCTTTCACTTCAGCGGTCAGCCTGCCGTCTTTGACATCGATCAGGATCGTGTCTTCCCTGCCCACATTTCCGGCAAGGATCAGTCTTGCAGCCAGTGTCTCTACATTCTTCTGCAGATATCTCTTCAGCGGCCTTGCACCGTACATCGGATCATAACCGCCATCCACCACGAAATCTTTCGCGGCTTCCGTCAGCTCGATCTTCAGCTCTTTCTCTTCAAGCCGCCGGTTGACATCTGCTATCAACAAGTCTATGATGGCACGGATATCCTGTTTCGTCAATGGTTTAAACATGATCGTCTCATCAAGACGGTTCAAAAACTCCGGCCTGAAATGTGCCTTCAGGTCATTCATGACCATTTCCTGGCACTTCTCGTCAATAGAACCGTCGTCCCGGATTCCCTCCAGCAGGTAATTTGCCCCGATATTTGAGGTCATGATCAGGATCGTATTTTTAAAGTCTACGGTCCGTCCCTGGGAATCCGTGATACGCCCGTCGTCCAGCACTTGAAGCAGCACGTTAAACACATCGGGATGCGCCTTTTCGATCTCGTCAAACAGTACGACAGAGTAGGGCTTCCTTCTCACTGCCTCGGTAAGCTGCCCGCCTTCATCGTATCCCACATATCCCGGAGGCGCTCCGATCAGCCTGGACACGGAATATTTCTCCATGTACTCACTCATATCAATGCGCACCATGTTGTTCTCATCATCAAACAGGCTCTGCGCAAGTGCCTTTGCCAGCTCTGTCTTACCGACTCCGGTCGGTCCGAGGAAAAGGAAGGAACCGATCGGTTTGCTCGGATCTTTGATCCCTGCCTTGGAACGGATGATCGCCTCGGTCACAAGCTCCACTCCTTCATTCTGCCCGACCACTCTCTTGTGCAGCTCGTCTGCAAGATGGAGCGTCTTATTTCTCTCGCTCTCGTTTAACTTCGCTACCGGAATTCCGGTCCACCTGGAAACGATACGCGCGATCTCCTCGTCTGTCACAGCCTCGTGGACAAGAGAAAGGTCTTTTGCCTTTACCTTCTCCTCCTCTTCTTCAAGCTGTTTCTGTAACTGCGGGAGCCTGCCGTACTGGAGCTCTGCCGCCTTGTTCAGGTCATATTCTCTCTGTGCCTTCTGGATGTCCTTGTTGACCTGCTCGATCTCTTCACGGATCTTCTGGACACGTTCCACGGAAGTCTTCTCATTCTCCCACTGTACCTTCTTGCCGGCATACTCTTCCTTCAGCCCGGCAAGCTCCTCCTGAAGATGCTCCAGCCTCTCGCGGCTCAGACGGTCTTCTTCTTTCTTTAACGCCTCTTCCTCGATCTCAAGCTGCATCACACGCCTTCTCAGCTCATCCAGCTCAGTCGGCATGGAATCCAGCTCTGTCTTGATCAGGGCGCACGCCTCGTCTACCAGGTCGATCGCCTTGTCGGGAAGGAAACGGTCAGAAATATAACGGTTGGAAAGCGTTGCCGCCGCCACAAGAGCGCTGTCCGTGATCTTTACGCCGTGGAAAACCTCGTACCGCTCTTTCAGCCCTCTCAAAATAGAGATGGCATCCTCCACTGTCGGCTCATCCACCATAACCGGCTGGAAACGCCTCTCCAGCGCTGCGTCCTTCTCGATATACTGCCGGTATTCGTCAAGCGTGGTGGCGCCGATACAGTGCAGCTCGCCTCTTGCCAGCATGGGTTTCAACATATTGCCCGCATCCATGGCGCCGTCCGTCTTTCCGGCTCCCACGATGGTGTGCAGTTCATCGATAAACAGGATGATCCTGCCTTCGCTGTTCTTCACTTCTTCAAGGACCGCTTTCAGACGCTCCTCGAACTCGCCGCGGTACTTTGCACCAGCCACGAGAGCGCCCATATCAAGAGAAAAGATCGTCTTCTCCTTCAGTCCCTCCGGCACGTCGCCGCTGACGATCCTCTGCGCCAGCCCTTCTACGACCGCTGTCTTGCCGACGCCGGGCTCTCCGATGAGCACCGGGTTGTTCTTCGTCTTACGGGAAAGGATACGGATCACGTTGCGGATCTCCTCGTCACGGCCGATGACCGGATCGAGTTTCTGGTCTCTCGCCCTCTCCACAAGATCCTGCCCGTATTTATTCAGAGTATCATAAGTAGCTTCCGGGTTGTCGCTGGTCACTCTCTGGTTCCCCCTGACAGTTGACAGCGCGTGAAGGAATCCTTCCCGGCTGATGCCAAACTCCCGGTAAACCTGCTTCATATCTCTGCTTGCATATTTTAACAGGGAAAGAAACAGATGCTCCACGGATACATATTCGTCTCCCATCTGTTTTGCCTCATCTTCCGCATGGATGAGGACATTATTGAGATCCTGGCCCACATAAGCCTGGCCGCCCTGGACTTTCGGCCGCTTACCGATCGCCTGCTCCACTCTGTTGATAAAGAGCTGGCCCTGGATACTCATTTTTTCAAGCAATTTTAAGATCAGGCTGTCATCCTGCGTGAGCAGCGCGTAGAGCAGATGCTCCTGCGCCAGTTCCTGATTGCCGTTGTCCGCGGCGATCTTCTCGCAGTTCTGAACAGCCTGTAATGAATTCTGCGTAAATTTATTAATATTCATGGCTATTCCCTCCTTCATAAGCCCGTCCGGAAAATTTATGAAACGCTGTCACTGCTTTCCGGCAGACTGCTAAACACGATATTTTCGTGTTCTATTAGTAATATAGCAAGTGTTGTTAGCCATGTCAAGCCTCGAGTGCTAATTTATGTTTTCTTAATTATTTTTGCTTAATTGTTTTCCAATCAACCAAAAATCCCCAGAGCATGCCAACACTCTGGGGACTTCATTATTTGATTTTAATCCTGCACTCTGCTTATCCGCTGATTTCTCCCTGCACAACCTCCAGCGCTCTGTCCAGCTGATTGTCCGCTTCCGGGTTCTCTGAGTCATACTCGTACTCCACTTCCACATCCGGCTCAACTCCTACTCCATTGATACTCCTGCCGCTGGGCGTATAGTACTCTGCAATCGTGATCTTCAGATAAGTGCCGTCTCCCAGATCCATGAGCTGCTGCACAACGCCTTTTCCATAGGTTGTCATACCCACAATCTGCCCGATGCCGTAATCCTGGATGGCGCCGCTGAAGATCTCGGACGCGCTGGCACTGTACTGGTTGACCAGGACCGCCAGCGGCTTGGTAAATTCATTCGAGCCGTCACAGGTAATCTCTTCTGTATTACCATATTTATCTTTTGTAGAAACAATCGTCCCCTCCGGCAGAAGAAGCTTCAGCATATCTGTCACAGTGGACAGATTTCCTCCCGGATTTCCTCTAAGATCAATGACAAGTCCCTGCATCCCCTGCGCCTCCAGGTCATCCAGGGCTGTCTTGAACTGCTCATATGTCACGTCATCAAACTCGCTGACCGCGATATAGCCGATCTGACCGTCTTTCATCTCATAATCAACCGTCTGGATCTCTATGATATCCCGGGTCGCAGTGGCCTCGATCTCTTCTCCGTTACGCAGCACATGAAGCGTTACATCCGTCCCCTGCTCGCCTTTGATCCAGGACACGACTGTATCCAGATCCTCGCCCGCGGTTTCCTTATCATCTACCTGGTACAGGATATCCCCTTCCTGCAGACCTGCCTTGTCCGCCGGAGAATCCTTGTATACATTCACAATCGTAATCTCCCCACTGTCAACACCCATTGACATCGTCGCGCCTATACCGGAGAACTCCCCGCTGGTCGTTTCCAGAAGCGCCTGGGTCTCTTCCTTATCATAATACTCTGTATAAGGATCTCCCAGCGCGCTGGCATACCCCGAATAAATTCCGTCTATCAGCGCGTCCTCATCAATCTCGTCCTCATACAGGTAATAATTCTCGATCAGACCATTGATCTGATCCAGCTTATCTTCTACATCCTCCTCAGAAATACTGTTGGAAGCAAAATCCCCATTGTTACCCAAGCCGCTGAGCTGCCAGACACTCCATGCTCCCGCAAGGAGGAATACTGCTGCCAGAAATCCTGCAAATACTCCCAGCCAGAATCTTTTTGTACGTACCTTCTTCTCCTTCTCCCAATCCATAGCCATTATCTCCTGTCATGCTTTTTTCCGATACTGCCCGCACCCGCTGCCAGCGCGCCACTGCATGGCAGATATCTCTTATTATACGCTTTAAAAGAAAAGACAAAGCAGAATGCTCCTTCCGCTTTGTCCTCCCTCGTTTTATCCCTTCCTGCTCTCACAGGTCATGCATCACTGCCTTCACAGGATGCTATGTATCACATATACAGATCCGGGTTCACTGCAACACCGTTCAGCTCTACCTGGAAATGAAGGTGATTGCCAGTAGAATATCCTGTAGTTCCTACCGCGCCGATCTGCTGTCCCTTCTCTACATACTGTCCTGCAGTTACGGAAAGAGCACTGTGGTGCATGTACTTGGTAACCAGTCCATTCCCGTGGTCAATGACAACCCAGTTGCCGGCGCTGTAACTCCATCCGGCTATGATAACCTTTCCTGCCGCCGCCGCATAGGTCGGCGTTCCTGCCGGCGCCGCATAGTCATGGCCTTTATGAGGAACCGGATCAAAGTCCCTCACCTCGCCGAAATAGCTGGACTGGTATGTATACCCGGGACACGGATGAGTGAAAAATCCGTTTCCGGTGATCACATTAGGGCCGCCGTCAACCCATGTAGTGCCGCCGCTTTCATTCTGAACCCGCTTTTCCTCCTCAGCCTGTGCATGCAGTTGCTGAAGGAGCGCCGAGTTCTCATCGATCTGAGACTGGATCTCTGAGAGCTTTGCCTCATTGCTGTCAATAAGGTTCTGCACTTCTTCCTGCTGAGAGATAAGCTCAGTCTGAAGCGTATTCAGTTCTCCATACTCTGTCTGGATCTGTTCTTCCTTCTTCTGTACATCTTTAACAGTCTCCTGATACCGAATGAGCTCATTCCTATCATATTCAGAAATCTGGGAAACATACTCAGCTTTGTTGAGGAAGTCACCCATGTTTTCACTTTCCATGAGCACCTCAAACATCTGGTTTCCACCGCTCTCATACATATACTTGATGCGCACTTTCATGCTCTCGTACTGGCTGCTCGCATCAATCTGTGCCTGTGCCAGCTCATTTTCGACCGCTTCAACTTCCGCCTTCTTCTCATTCAGCTTTTTCTGCGTTTCTTCCATGTTTTTGATAATGGAATCCAGCTTTTCTGAAAGCGATGCCTTCTCCTCCTCTGCCGCGTCTTTCTGATCCTGCAGCTCGTCCGCCTTCTGCTGAGCGTCATTAAGAGTAACAGCATTTACATTAAATGCCAGACCCGCGGTCAGCGTGAGCGCCATCAGAAGTCCCCACAGCTTTCTCATTCGTCTTTTCATAGAACGCCTCCTATACTTTCAGGTGCTTGCGCACGGTGAAGAAACTTCCAAGGAAACCAATGCCGATTCCCAATACCAGACCGATCGGAAGGAGGATCTGGTAAACTGTACCCACCGGCAGAAAATCAATGATATTCTGCAGGATACTGAACTTCTCCATAATATACTGTACTGCCTTGTCATAGAGGAAGTACAGAAGCACGAGAGGAATCGCCGCGCCGAAAATACCGATGATCAGACCTTCGATCACGAAAGGCGAACGCACGACAAAATCTTTTGCGCCGATATATTTCATGATCGCGATCTCTTCCTTTCTGACCGTGATACCCATCGTAACGGTATTGCTGATCAGGAAAATAGATACGCCGAACAGGATCACAATGATCGCAAGCGATACAACTGCTACGAGTGTGTTTACACTGGACAGTGTATTTGCCACCACATCTGAACGGTTTACCTCGCGCACGCCGTCAAGCTGTTGCGCAAACTCAACAAGTTCCTGCTGTGTCGCAGACAGCGACCGGCTTCTCGCCAGCAGACTCTGGCTGTCTTCCGTTGTCTGCATGTATACCTCATAGTTGTCAGAACTTGCCAGCGGATTATCGTCTTTAAACCCTTCCGCAAGTTCCGGATTGTCCCCGAAATACTGCTCCTGGAACTCCTTCCAGGCTTCGTCCGCGGAGACATATCTCACCTCTGATACTCCTTCGTGATTCTCCAGCTGTTCGCCAATCTCTTCTTTCTGTTGATCAGTGGCGTCCTCGTCAAAGAACACGGTGATTGCCACGCCTTCCTCTGCTGTCCTGATGATATACTGGAAATTCACAATAATTGAAAAAAACAATCCAAACAGGAAGATACAAGCTGACATTGTCGCAATGGATGCGAGAGAAAACATCTTGTTCCTCCAGATATTCTTAACGCCCTGCTTTCCGACGTATCCTACTGTACTAATCCTCATCTATATACCCACCTTTTTGTTCATCACTGACGATCACGCCCTGTTTCATCGTGATAACGCGCTCGTTCATCTCGTTTACGATTTCCTGGTTATGCGTAA
>DXCD01000026.1 GCA_019116185.1 Candidatus Mediterraneibacter stercorigallinarum | reverse complement strand
ACGGGGAATTGCAGTCATATGGAACGGGAAGGAATGCCGGTGCTGGGGACTGGAGGGAGAAGGAAAGGTCATCCATGTCCGCCGGGGGAGCATGAGGGTTCCCTGAAGAGGCGGATCATTGCAGGAGTTCTTTTTCTCCCGCTGCTCCTGACTGTGTGTATGCACGCTGCGTACCTGTATGTGAGCGGCAGGAGCCAGTTTGAATATGTGATTGACTGGCTGCCCTGTCTCTTTTTTGGAGTCAGCATTCTGCTGGCGGCGTGCGGGCTTTGTCTTCTTCTGAAAAACAGGACGCAGCGTTTTGTATGTGCAGGGATTTCGGCAGCGATACTGGTTCTTTTGCTGGCAGCAGGGATTTATACGTCTGTCCAGTCGTCTGCGCGGAAGAGTGTACTGAGCATTTCGCCGGACGGGCATATGGCAGTACTTAAATACGAGAGAAGCACAGGCAGGGTGACGACTTACCAGAATCAGATCCTCTGGTTTGCCAGGATGTCCGATGCGTTTCCCTATACAGCGGAGGAGGAGATGAAGCTGCAGTGGCTGGCAGACGAGGCGTGCGCGGTGACCTATCGGTCTCCGGATGACGGGGAGGTCCATCAGTATGTTATGACCTACGGGGACAGGGGAAACGGCATCACAACGTATTATGTCTATAATGTTGTACAGGGCGGATGGG
Source organism: Candidatus Mediterraneibacter stercorigallinarum (assembly GCA_019116185.1). Taxonomy (GTDB): domain Bacteria; phylum Bacillota; class Clostridia; order Lachnospirales; family Lachnospiraceae; genus Mediterraneibacter; species Mediterraneibacter stercorigallinarum. Next base: position 8,406 of record DXCD01000026.1, on the reverse strand, counting down.
GTGCAGAAGGGAAAAATACCGCGGGATGGGAACTAAAGACAGGACCGGAAGGCATTACGGTAGTATCACCATCGGAGGGAGAGCAGGTTTACGATTCGGAAGACTGCGTGCAGTTCGGCACTCTGGCTGTCGCACTGTGTGAAGGCGGACTCCCTCAGTGGACGCTGGTGCTGACAGAGGACTGTGTAGTGGGCGATGACACAGATGTGGTGGAGTCCGGTACGGTCGCCCTGTGCAGGGTGACAATGGAGAAATCCGCCCCGGTGTATTTTTCGCGGACGAGTCTGCCGGAAGGGGCTGATATGGAGATTGCGCCGACGCCGTCGAGAGAGGAGAACGGAGAAGCCCTGCGTGACAGGATGAAGCAGACACTCAGAGAAGATCCTGCGCTCAGCCAGTATGAGCCTGACCCCTATGGCGGCATCAGGGTCGTCACAGAGGAGGATGACATTTTCTGGATCGTGCGCTGCGGGGTAGAGGAGAGGTATAAGCTTTTTGCTTCGAACGGCGTGGACGTAGACTGCCAGATCCTCCATATGGAACTGATAGCCGGGGACAGTTATGACTGTGTGGTCAGAGTAAATGAGCAGAATACTTATGCCAGCGCTTCCGGGGAGGGGGGAAGTTCCCAGGCAGAGCTGGAGACGACTTACCGGGTCATGAAAGGAGAGGGGGCGTATCTCCTTGTCCCTGCCGGATATGATACAGATCCCACGGTGGGGCTGGATGCCCCGGCAATGGCGATGGAACGGGACACAGCGGGAAATGAAGACTACCATTTCTTTATCCCCGGAGAAGAATGATATTAAGAACAGAGAGTATGGAGGAAAATAAGATGGATGAGAGGAAGAGACAGCCTGACTTTATCTGCGATCCGGTCCCCGAAAATTACAGACGGCGATACGAGGAAAGAAAGGGGAAGTACCGTAATCTGGCTGTGGCTGCTGTGGTACTGTTTATCTTTGGAATTGAGGCACTTGACGCCTTGCTTTCAACTGGCTGGGGGCTTGCGGAGGGCGTGCTCGGATTTCGGGGATGGAGCAGGGGGACGCTGTTCCTGTGGGCGCTGCTGAAGGGGATGCTCCGCAGTGCGCTCTTTGTCCTGCTGCCTCTGTATGTAGTGTGTAAATGGCACGCAAGTCTTACCGGAAAGGCGTATGCGGCAAAGATCAGGGAGTATGAAGCCGGATGGTTTTCCGGATTCTTTACGGCGGAATGTCTGATAACAGAAAACAGAGAAGGCCAGCGGAAATGCTGGTATTATAGTGAGATTTCCCTGGTAGAAGAAGACGGTGGAGCCTTCCGGATACAGAGCGGCAGCGGAGCGCTGACAATCCTGAAGATGTATTTGAAGAGAGACAGCGTGCGCTCGATCCGCAATCATCTGCAAAGATACTGTTCAGGAGTGTACAGGCAGGAATTCGTGGAGGAGGAAGAGAAGATCAGTCTTGTTCTTTCCGGAAGAAACACGTTATCAGCTACGGGGAAATCCTCACAGGGGAATCCGCAGGAGGATGCCCGGGCACAGAAAGAGATACGGGAGGGCTATCTTAGATATGTGCGTGACAGCATGCCTTTTTACTATATGGAGACCAGAATCTGGATTGGGGGAATCTGTGCGTACTATCTGATCCGGTGTGCTTTTTCCGAAAGCAGACAGCTTTCCCTGATGGCGATTCTTGGAATCGCCTTGATCATCATAGGTATTCCCGTTTTGAGGCAGGTGCGTCTCCTGTCCGGCAGGCGTGCCGTAAAGGCAAGAGAACGTCAGATAAACGCAGGCTTTCCCTCTGTGCTCGAGATAGGACGCAGCGGCGTACTATTCCGGTCGGGCGGGGAGATCTGGCAGCCGTGGGAAAAAATCCGGAAGATCACAGAAGGACGGGACTGTTTTGTGATTGGAAGGATTTATCTCCCGAAAGGAAACCTGACAGAAGAAGAAAACGGACAGGTACGGGCGCTCTGTCAGAAATATGCGGGGAGAAAATATAGTTTCGAGGAGGAAAGACCGCAGAAGATGCGGGAAATCATGCGGACATTCCTGCCGATATTGTGTTTTGCTATATTTACAGCTGTTGTTGCCATTGGAGAAAACAGGCTTGAATGGTGGAACGACAGAAGCGCAGAAAGCGGGACTTGGGCGGAAAGCGGACAGGCGGAGACAGACACAACGGAAGCAGAGCGACAGGAAGACACGCAAAGGAATGCAGGAGCCGGGGACCAGGGCAGCAGGGAGCCGGTCTATGTAACCACACCGGATAAGGCGGCGCTCCATCTTACAGCAGAAGAAATACAGATCGACAACTGCTATTCTCATAATGAAGCGAACTATGCAAGCCGATTTTTCATTGACTCGTATGGCACATTATATGGCGCGTCCGCCAACGAGCACGGCGAGCTGGGAAATGGAACCACGGAACCGGATATCACGGCAAAGGGATTTTACCGTGAGACGGAAGTGGCGAGGAATGTCTGCCATGTTTCCCTCGGGGAAGAGTTTATGGTCTATCTGACAGACAGCGGGGTACTGATGGGGACGGGAAAACTCCCGACAGAGGACAGTCCCGGTTTTACCACTGCCGCGCTGGAGCTGATGAGCGATGTCCAGTATGTAAAATGCAGTGATTACGGAATGATCGTGCTCAAGGAAGACGGGACTGTGTGGTGCGCGGGACGGCTGTGTGACCGGGCGGGGAACGTGATTCGGGAATACAGTGGATTTGAGCAGGTTATGGACCATGCGGTTTATGCAGATGCCGGGAGAAGGACCATGGCTGTGATCCGCAGCGACGGCTCGCTCTGGATGTGGGGCGATAACAGCAGTCAGCAGTGCGGAGTGGACAGCCGCGTGGAAGAGGAGTTTCGTGAACCGGTACAGGTAAAGGGCAATGTGCGGATGGTATGGCTGGACAGACTGTCATTTTCCTCTGAACAGGAGTACCAGGGATATCTGGAGAATGTGTCAGATCCGGAGGATCAATATTCTTACAATGTATTCTGGACGTATATCCTGCTAGATGATGGACAGCTATATGCCTGCGGGCGGGATGGGACGTTCGTGGAAGTGACGGTAATTGAAGAATGAATTTCTGAAAGAAGAAGTGCGTACTGAAACAAGGCGGACAGAAGAAAAAAGCAGCACGGTCCGGAAATAATATGTCCGGGAAAACCGTGCTGCTTTATTATAAAACTGGATTTACAGAAGTCCGAAATCTTTCATTGCCTTCTCAAGCTGTTCTTTGTGCGCAGGCTCAATCTCTGTCAGCGGAGCTCTCAGGGGTCCGACTTCTTTACCCATCAGGTTCAGCGCTGCTTTGACCGGGATCGGGTTTACCTCACAGAAGAGTGCATCACACATCGGGAGAGCATCAAGCTGCATCTTGCAGCTGCCTTCCACATCGCCGGAGAGGTATCTGTATACCATGTCGTGAACATAAGCCGGCGCTATGTTTGAAAGCACGGAGATCACTCCGATACCGCCCAGTGAAAGGAGCGGTACGACCTGGTCGTCGTTGCCGGAGTACAGGTCAATGTTCCCGTCGCAGAGATGCATGATCTGGGCGACAGCACCGATATTTCCGGAAGCTTCTTTCACGCCCACGATGTTATCTACATTTTTGACAAGCTGCGCCAGTGTCTGCGGCTGGATATTACAGCCGGTTCTGCTGGGCACGTTGTACAGGATTGCAGGAAGGTTCACCTCGCTGCAGATCTGTGTGTAATGGGCAATGAGACCATTCTGTGTTGCTTTATTATAGTACGGAGTTACCAGAAGAAGACCGTCAGCCCCGTCTTTTTCTGCCTCTTTAGAGAGCTCGACAGCGGTTCTTGTACAGTTGGATCCGGTACCTGCGATAACGGGAATCCTGTGTTTCACGCGCTCGACTGTAAAACGGATCGCCTCGCTGTGTTCTTCTTCTGTCATGGTAGCGGATTCTCCTGTTGTGCCGCAGATGATGATGGCATCTGTGCCTCCGGCGATCTGCTCCTCAAGCATCTCATCCAGTTTGTCATAGTTGATCTCCAGGTTTTCTTTCATGGGAGTAACGATCGCTACACCTGCACCCTTAAAAATTGCCATTCTTTATTCCTCCTCTTGATATGTGGATATAGTGAACAGTAAAAGAAACGGCAAGATGCGCCGTCTCCAAATATACACTGCGTATACCAGATAGCTCTCCATCCTGCGATGACAGTCATGCCGCTGTTCGCGGCATGCCCAGGAACAAAGCTCCAGGCGCTCTGCCCCTTCGGCATCTTCCCCTTTCGGATGAGTTCCCCTGTGCCTGGCACATCCGTCACCCTACTTATGAAAAATGCGACCTCTATCTCCGTTTCTATATTTAAAAAAATCATAACACCGGCAGGAGATACTGTCAACAGTTTTGGAAAGAACGGCATGGAAAAACTGATGGCCTAAAAAAGCGGCGCATCCTTTGACAATATACGTGATCTGTGATAGAATTAGACCGCTCAAAGTGTGAATGACCGGAATCTCATTTGCACTTTTTTTACGCAGTTTTGCGTTCGATAAAATCTTGTAATATTCATTTATCACCACATGGATCTGCCGAGGAGGACCGGACGGCAGAATTGAGAAAGGAGAGCCATTGTGCTTACGATCAGTAATTATGTGAAAGCAAAGACGCTGGAGGAGGCGTACGAGCTGAATCAGGCGCGCAGCAGCCGCATTATGGGCGGTATGATGTGGATGCGCCTTGGAAACGCGAGAGTTAAGACTGTGATCGACCTGTCGGATCTGGGGCTGGACCAGATCGAGGAATCGGACAATGTGATTAAGATCGGCGCCATGTGTACCCTGCGCCAGATCGAGGAATGCGAGGCGCTCAAAGAGCTGTATGGAGACGGGATAGCAGAATCGGTCCGCCATATTGTGGGAGTCCAGTTCCGGAATCAGGCGACCGTGGGAGGCAGCATTCACGGGAGGTTCGGTTTTTCGGATGTTTTGACTGCGTTCCTTGCGTTAGATACATTTGTGGAGCTGTATAACGGGGGGACGATCCGGCTTTCAGAGTTTGTCAACAGGAAACCGGATAAGGATATCCTTCTCTCTGTCATTGTCAGAAAGAGCAAGAGAAAATTCCGCTATGAGTCTATACGGCAGACGAAGACAGATTTCCCGGTGATCGCTTGTTCTGTTGTCACAGGAATGGTTCACGGGAAGGAGACATGGTATTTTTCCGTGGGAGCGAGACCGATGAAGGCGGCTCTTCTGGAAAAACAGTGGGAAATTCCGGATCACGCCTCGGAGGAAATGATCGCGGAATATGCACGGCAGGCGGCGTCAGAATTCACATATGGGACTAATATGAGAGGAAGCGCTGAGTACAGGAGGCATCTGGCGGAGGTTCTGATCCGCCGTGAAATGAGTTCGATTCTGGCGGAGGGAAGATAGATGGAGATACAGTTTGTTTTAAATCAGAAACAGGTGACAGCTGAGGTCGGAGCGGACACCGTTCTTCTGGATATGCTGCGTGATCTCGGATGTAAGAGTGTGAAGTGCGGCTGCGAGACGACCAACTGCGGGCTTTGCACTGTATGGATCGACGGGAAATCCCGCCTGTCCTGTTCCGTGCTCGCGGCGTCGATCGCGGGGCATGAAGTGACAACCCTGGAAGGCGTTGAGAAAGAGGCGGCGGAGTTCGGGGCGTTTCTGGCGGGAGAAGGCGCGGAACAGTGCGGATTCTGTTCTCCGGGATTTATTATGAATGTACTTGCCATGTTCCGGGAACTGGAGAATCCGGACATTGACGAGATCAAGGAATATCTGGCGGGGAACCTTTGCCGCTGCACCGGGTACATGGGGCAGCTCCGCGCCATCCAGAAATATATGCAGGCAAAGGCAGAGCAGACAAAGGATCAGAAGAGAGGGGAGGCGACGGCGTGATGGCAGAGATGACGACTGAGAAAAAAGATCAAAGAGAATCCGGGACTGGAAAGAATCCGGGGGAACTCCGCATTGTTAATCAGCCGGTGTCCAAGGTGGACGCTCCTGCCCTTGTGACAGGAAAAGCGGTCTATACAAACGACCTCGCTCCTTCAGACTGCCTGATCGTGAAGGTGCTGAGAAGCCCTCATGCCCATGCGCTGATTAAGGAAATCAATACTGCAAGGGCGGAGGCTGTCCCGGGGATTGAGTGCATCCTTACCTATAAAGACTGCCCGGACAAGCGTTTTACAATGGCCGGGCAGACTTATCCCGAGCCCAGTCCTTATGACCGTCTGATCCTGGATCAGAGAGTCCGCTTTGTGGGAGACGCGGCGGCGATCGTGGCAGGGACATCAGAAGAAGCTGTGAAAAAGGCTCTGAAGCTGATCAAAGTAAAGTACGAGGTTCTGGAGCCGGTTCTTGATTTCCGCAAGGCAAAAGATAATCCGATCCTTGTCCATCCGGAGGAGAACTGGAAGAGCCTCTGTCCGGTGGGCGCAGATAACAAGCGGAATCTTTGCGCGCATGAGGTGAGCGAGAGCGGGGATATCGAGGAGGTGCTGGCGTCCTGCGACTATGTGATCGACCGTGTCTACCATACAAAGGCGAACCAGCAGGCAATGATGGAGACGTTCCGCACTTATACGTATCTGGATACTTACGGCAGGCTGAACGTAGTGTCTTCCACTCAGGTGCCGTTCCATATCCGTCGTATCCTTGCCAACGCACTGGACATCCCGAAGCATAAAGTGCGAGTGGTTAAGCCGAGGATCGGCGGCGGTTTCGGAGCGAAGCAGACTTCTGTGTCCGAGGTCTATCCTGCGATCGTGACTTGGAAGACAGGCAAGCCGGCGAAGATCATTTATACAAGGGAGGAATCCCTGATCGCATCTTCGCCGCGGCACGAGATGGAAATGCATGTCCGCCTTGGAGCTGACAAGGAAGGAAATATTAAGGGGATAGACCTTTATACTCTTTCAAATACAGGCGCGTTTGGAGAGCACGGTCCTACAACAGTCGGGCTGTCCGGGCACAAATCGATCCCTCTCTACGGGAAAGCAGAGGCGTTCCGTTTCACTTATGACGTGGTATATACGAATGTCATGTCCGCAGGGGCATACCGCGGTTACGGCGCTACTCAGGGGATCTTTGCGGTAGAATCTGCGGTAAATGAACTTGCACAGGTGCTGGGAATGGATCCCACTGTCCTGCGCGAGAAGAATATGGTACGGGAAGGGCAGGTTATGCCCGCGTATTATGGGGAGACAGCGAAGAGCTGCGCCCTGGACCGGTGCCTGGAGCGCGCGAAAGAGATGATCGGCTGGGATGAGAAATATCCGTGCCGTGATATGGGGAACGGCAAAGTGCGCGGAGTGGGCGTTGCCATGGCAATGCAGGGGTCCGGCATCTCCGGTGTAGACACAGGTTCTGTTGCCATCAAGGTAAATGACGACGGCTTTTACAGCCTGATGATCGGAGCCACAGATATGGGGACCGGATGTGACACCATCCTTTCGCAGATGGCGGCAGAGTGCCTGGACTGCGAGCTGGAGGATATCATCGTGTCCGGTGTGGACACAGATACTTCGCCTTATGACTGCGGATCTTACGCGTCCAGCACCACCTATGTGACCGGGATGGCTGTCGTAAAGACCTGCGAGACGCTCCGCGCAAAGATCTGTGAGCGCGGCGCAGAGTATTTGGGATGCGCTTCGGATGACGTGGAGTTTGACGGAGAGAAAGTGACGAATCTGAAGACCGGAGAGTCTATCTCCAGAAGAGATATCGGAAATCGTGTGATGTGCAGCAGTAATGCGCCTTTGTCTGCAAGTGAGGCATTTTCTTCTCCCACATCGCCCCCGCCGTTTATGGCAGGTATCGCAGAGGTGGAGATTGACAAAGAGACCGGCGTGGTTGAGATGGTGGACTATGCGGCGGTCGTGGACTGCGGTACAGTCGTGAACCCGAATCTTGCCCGTGTCCAGACCGAGGGCGGCATCGCCCAGGGAATCGGAATGGCGCTCTACGAGGATGTGGTATACAATGCAAAAGGAAAGAATTACAGCAATTCCTTCATGCAGTATAAGATCCCCAGCCGCCTTGACGTGGGAAATATCCGTGTGGAATTTGAGAGCAGCTATGAGCCCACAGGGCCATTCGGGGCAAAATCCATCGGGGAGATCGTGATCAATACACCGTCCCCGGCGATATCAAACGCGATCCAGAACGCGGTGGGGGTTATCATAAGAGAACTGCCCATGACAGCAGAAAAAGTGTACCGGGGGATGCAGGAGAAATAAATCTGGATTTGTCGGGGCTTTGAGAATGAGCAAATCGGACGAAAACAGTGAAGCGGGGATATCGAAGACGTATTCAGATCATGTGTACGGCTGGCTTCGGCTCCGCTCCACGAGGCAAGTAAAACTACAAAATTCGGAACTATGCTAAGAACAGAA
>DXCD01000227.1 GCA_019116185.1 Candidatus Mediterraneibacter stercorigallinarum | reverse complement strand
AGAGTTTTCTAAACCGTACTATAAAAAACTCTTTGAGACAGTGAATCATGAATACAGGACAAGGCTGATTTTTCCTCCGGCAGAGGATATTTTTAACGCCTTTCACCTGACGCCTCTTAAGGATGTGAAAGTAGTGATCCTGGGGCAGGATCCATACCATAATAACGGGCAGGCGCACGGACTGTGTTTCTCTGTGAAGAAAGGCGTGGAAATCCCGCCGTCGCTTGTAAATATTTATCAGGAGCTTCACGACGACCTGGGCTGTACGATCCCGAATCACGGATGCCTGACCAAATGGGCGGAGCAGGGAGTACTCATGCTTAACACCGTGCTCACTGTGAGAGCGCACCAGGCAAACTCACATCGGGGGATCGGATGGGAAGAATTCACAGACGCAGCAATTATGGCGCTCAACAGCCAGGACCGCCCGATCGTGTTTATCCTGTGGGGCAGCCCTGCGCAGAGGAAGCGGTCCATGCTGAACAATCCGCAGCATCTCATCCTGACAGCCCCGCATCCAAGTCCGCTGTCTGCATTCCGCGGCTTCTTTGGCAGCAGACCGTTCAGCCAGACAAACCGGTTCCTGGAGGAACATGGCATCGAGCCCATTGACTGGCAGATCGAGTAGGGGAGAGCCTGCGGCTTTCCCGTTCACTGCAATCAAGATCAGACGGCAGAGCAGGGGGGAGATAAAGACAGTACATCGACATGTCGATAAAAAATCCTTGCAATTTCAAGTAGACAGAGGTATAATTTTATACGTGCCAGATGCAGATGTAGTTCATCGGTAGAACACCAGCTTCCCAAGCTGGGGAGGCGGGTTCGATTCCCGTCATCTGCTTAGAAAAAGCCGGAAACGTTGGAAATCAGCGCTTCCGGCTTTCTTTAATATGGATATTGTACGCTGTCTGCGCTTGTGATAGTATATGGACAGGGAAACCAAAGCCGGGCGGCTTACCCTCTGATCTTTTCGGAGGGGCGAACCCTCCAGACGAAAGAAAGGAGGGCGATGCCAATGAACGTAACATATTCGGACCTGTTCCAGTTGTTGATCTTCATTGTCGCCCTTGTCAGTCTGTGTTATCAGATTTTCAGGGGAATGAAATAGCCGCCAACTACCGCGAATAGTTGACGGCTGCCTGTAAAGGTAGTTACATATTATTCAGGGTAAGCCGCTTACGGTTTCCCTTTTCTATTCACAATATAGCATATCACTCGCGGTGATTCAAGTTTTTGATACTGAAATGATACTAAAAATTAGTATAGAGCACAAAAACGTTATGTATTATAGCGGATCAATCTGGATTTGTGGGGGAGACGGCTGAGGGATATAAGGTCCGAAAACCGTAGTTTATTTTAAGGCGTATTCGTGGCGGACAGGGGTGTGGCCCGGTTCCGCTCCACGATTTGGAAAAAAGCTAAAAGGAATGGAGTCCGGCTAAATACAATTTCACAACGGACGATTCGCTTGCGCTCAGGCATCCGCTGTGAAATTAACGCCGCACCCCATTCCTTTAAGTTTTTCCAGCAAATCGTTCCAAGTCACCGGATCCACACCCCTGTCCGCCACGAAAGGCTCTTGAAATAGGGCTGCGGTTTTCGGATGATTTACTCCATCAAAGTCTCCCCGGCAAATCCAGATTGATCTATATTTAAGAAAATCTTCAAGAAATCCCTGACAAAATATTAGAAAATGTAAGCTAATATGCATTTACCATATACTGACAAGGAGGCTGCTGTGAAAGAGATTATCAGTGTGAACAACCTTTATAAGCTGTACCGCATCGGTGACTCGGCGGTGCGTGCGCTGGACGGTGTGAGCTTTGGCATCCGCGAGGGGGAGTTCTGCGCTATTGTGGGAACTTCCGGCTCAGGTAAATCGACCCTGCTCAACATGCTTGCAGGTCTGGAGAGACCGACCAGGGGCGAAGTTATCATCAGCGGACAGCATATTGAGAAATTGAAAGAAGACGAACTGGTGAGATTCCGCAGGGAGAATGTGGGATTTATCTTTCAGTCCTTTCATCTGCTGGGCACGATGAATGCGCTGGAAAATGTGGCGCTGCCGCTTACATTTCGTGGAGAGGCGAGAAAGGCAAGACTGAAAAAAGCAAACCGCATGCTGGAGCTGGTCAGTCTGGGGAAGCATAAGATGCATATGCCCAATCAGATGTCGGGAGGGCAGCAGCAGCGGGTAGGCGTTGCCCGCGCCCTGGTAGCGGATCCGAAGATCATCTTTGCGGATGAACCGACAGGCAATCTGGACTCCCGTACATCGGAAGATGTCATGAGGCTGATGCAGAAGATTGTCAGAGAACAGAAGCGGACGCTGGTAATGGTCACCCATGACCCGCATGAGGCAGAGTATGCAGACCGGGTGCTGCATATTATTGACGGGAAGATCGTTCGTATACAGGAAAACAGGAGGGACAGAGAGAATGACAAAGCATAGAAGAAATATATTGAGAACAATAGGGACAGCAGCGCTGTGCGCGGCTTTTATACTGCCGGCGGCAATACCGGTAAATGCATGGGGCGGGGCAAATGTATCGGTCAGGGCGAATGCGTCTGTCAGGGCGGAGGGCGGACCGGTGCGGATACAGAAGATGTCAGCCCAGGCAGAAAGTCTTACTAGGGAGGGAATGGATCTGGCGCGCATTCAGCTGAGTGTAGGGGATGGCCAGGAAACGCCGGTTTTCCGTGCCGGAGAGAAGGCGCGGCTGCAGATCAGCGTGAAAAACAGTGGGAACATGGACGCGCAGAATGTAAGGATCGCTCCGGTTATCCAGAATGAAGCGGACTGGCCGTTTGAACTGGACAAGCTGAATTACGAGCTGGGACTGGGCACACTTGGAGCAGGGAAGCAGGCGGATGCGGTATGGGGCGCGGACAATGACATGCTCACGGTAAAGGACGATGTCACCGGAAAGGCGTATAAGCTCAGTTTCCGTATCACTTACGATGATGGGGAAAGAGCCTATGAGACAGAACGATATGTGTTTGTGAAGACAACGGCAAAGGATAAGCCTGATGAAGAAAAACCATCCGGCGGGAAACCGTCAGATCCGGGGGCGTCTTCCGGAGAGCCTTCCGGTGGAGACAATTCAGGACAATCCCCGGCAGCGCCGGCCGGGACAGGCGCAGATACAGGATTGACGTCCGGAGGCTTTTATAACAGTGAACCGGTCATTGCAGGAGGAAGTGCGTCAGGGACAAACGGCTCGGTGCCCAGAGTCATTGTTACGGGGTTCAGCACAGAGCCGGGGGAGGTACGCGCGGGAAGTGACTTCAAGCTGGTCGTGCATCTGAAAAATACGTCTTCCCATACAGGCGTCTCAAATATGCTGTTTGATTTCCAGGCGCCTTCTTCCGGAACTGAGGCAGCGGCCGAAGCACCGGCGTTTCTTCCATCGTCCGGTTCCAGTTCCGTTTATCTGGAGAGCATACCCGCGGGTGGCACAAGAGATATCGCGATCGATCTCAATGCCAGGGCTGACTTGGTGCAGAAGCCGTACAGCATCAGCATGAGTATGAAATATGAAGACGGAAGCGCGACGCAGTACGAGGCGCAGTCCAGTCTTGCGATTCCCGTGAAGCAGGAAGCCAGATTTGAATTCAGCAAGATCCAGATCGCGCCGGATACAGTATCCGTGGGAGAAGAAGCAAATATATCGTGCAGCCTGTATAATCTGGGCCGCGTCAAAATGTACAATGTAAAGGCGCGCTTTGAGGGAAAAATGATCGAATCCCAGGAACAGTTCATCGGCAATCTGGATGCCGGGGCCACGGGGACAATTGACAGTATCGTTACGGCAAAAAAGGAGACGAAAGGCGGAGAAGACTGTAAACTGATTTTGACCTATGAAGATGACGCGGGCAATGTAAGCACCGCGGAACAGAAGTTCACCATGACAGTCCTGAAAGAAACCATGCCGGCAGATATGGGGATGCTGACCGAAGAGATACCGCAAGAAGGGGGCGTTCCTGTGGGACTGATCGCGGCGGTCATTATAGTAGCGGCAGCAGGCATTACCGTGGCGGCGATTTTGATGAAACGCAGGAAGACAAAACTTCGGGAAGCAGAAGAGGAGGAATTATTTGATGAGGTGGAGCGACTTACTGAGGATGAGCATTAGCAGCCTCAAGCGGAGAAAATTACGGACTTTTCTGACGGTTCTCGGGGTTGTGATCGGGACGGCTTCTATTGTGGTCATGATCTCGCTGGGACTCGGGCTCCAGGAGTCAATGTACGCAGAAGTGGAGAAAAACGGCGGAACAACAGGAATCACGGTGACAGGGAAGGAAAGCAGCGGTATGTACCCCGGCGGATCATCTGATGAAGAGGGGAAAAAATATATTACGGATGATGTGATAAAGGAGCTGCGGACATTGGGGAATGTAAAAAGTGTGGAACCTGTATATAATCTTTCTGCTATTGCGCTGAAAGGCCGGTATGAGGGAAGCGTTGAACTATGCGGGATGACGCCGGAAGGGATTCAGTCGCTGAACCTGGCATTGGAAGCCGGAGGGAGACTGCCGGATCCGGGCAGCGCCCAATTGGAGCTTTTGTATGGAAATGCAGTTTTAAGCAATTTTTACGATAAGGGAACAGGAAAGACTTACTGGGATACCGGGGAAGCGCCGGATATTGACCTGAAGAATGATTCCCTGTTTCTGATTCTTGACCAGGACAGCTATTATCAGTCGCAGAATACGAACACCGGCGGCAGTTCCGGGGGCTCAGAAGGCGGGGCTGAAGCGGGAAGCCAGGGGCAGCAGCCCCCGACAGCGCCGAAAAAATATGTAGTAAAAGGCAGCGGTGTGATAGCGGGCGGTATGGATAATTACAGTATGGATTCCTTTAAAGTATACTGCGACCTTGATAAACTGAGGGAGTACCTTAAGAAAGAATTCAGCGGGCGCGTTATTCCGGGGCAGCCGTCAACAAAGAGTGGAAAACCATATAGTAAATTCGTATACAGTTCGGCAAAAGTCCAGGCAGATGATATGGAGAATGTGGAGGAACTGGCAGGTACGATCCGAAGTCTTGGATATAACGTGGAGACAAATGCAGAGTACATCGACAGCATGAAAAAACAGTTCGCCATGGTCCAGGCAGTCCTTGGAGGGATCGGGGCAGTCTCCCTGCTGGTGGCAGCGATCGGGATTGCCAATACCATGATGATGTCCATATACGAGAGGACTAAAGAGATCGGCGTTATGAAGGTAATCGGATGCGGGCTTAAGAACATCCGCCAGCTGTTCCTCCTGGAGGCGGCGTTTATCGGTCTTGCGGGCGGCATTATCGGAAATATTTTGAGCCTGACCATGTCAGTGGTGATTAATATGTTTGTCTCCGGCGGAAGTCTGGGAGTGACGGGGAATATCTCCTTCATTCCGGTGTGGCTCCTGCTTGTATCAACAGGATTTGCGGTGCTGGTCGGCACGGCGGCAGGATATTTCCCGGCAAGAAGGGCGATGAGCCTCAGCCCGCTGGAAGCGATCCGGAGTCAGTGACAAATTCTCATTAATGCAGGAAACAGGCTGTGAAAAATTAATACCTGAAACAGACTGTGAAAAATAACAGGTGACAGAGGTGTTCATTCCTCTATCACCTGTATTTCCAGATAATCGAAATCAATCGAGTCAACAAAATTATCCTGATAAAAGCGCGCTTTGGCATGACGCTTGAACTCTGCGATCGTGGAGTCCAGCCAGATCGGTTTGCTCAGGTCAAATTCATAACAGATCTGATCCAGAGCGTTAAATATTTTGTGCGTGCGGGTGTCGTCGGTCTCATCGCAGATCACGGTATCCCGCAGCATTCTGTTATCTTTAAATTCTTTTCCCCATAAACGAAACATAAGAGAGCTCCTTTCTGCATGAGGCTATTCTAACACAGAAGAATGGAAAAGTCATCCGCTGAAAATCTTCCGTTGCCTGGGACGGTGCTTTTTGATATAGTATTAAAGGAATAACGAGGATGAATACAGCTGAAGATCAGGAGGCGCGATATGACAGTAGAAACAGTGATCAGCCGGACAGCTGAACTGTGCAGGAAATATCATGCAAAAGAGATTCTGCTCTTTGGGTCAAGGGCAAAGGGGACGGCGCTGGAGCGCAGTGATATTGATATCGCTGTGTCAGGAGTCAGCGATTTTGACGGACTTCAGGAAGATGTGGCAGACATTCCGACGTTGTATACAGTAGACCTTTTGGATATGGATACATGCAGGAATGCATTGTTGTTGGAGGATATCAGACAGTATGGACGAAAAATTTAGAAGAAGGTTTCAATCGTTTGAAAACTCGTTGGATTCCCTTGCGGAAGCAAGAGAAAGAGATATGAATGATTCATTTGTCCTCAGCGGTACAAGTGCAAAGTTCAGCATGACATTTGACCTGGCATGGAAAAGTATGAAGGATATTCTCGTACAGTATTATGCGATCAGCGGGTTTGTGGCAGGATCACCGAGGGAAGTGTTAAGAGAATCATATAAAGCGGGCATGATCCAGGATGACATGTGGATGGAGATGCTGAAGGTGAGAAATCAGCTTGCCCATGATTATGATGGGGTGATCGTTAAAGAATATTGTCAGAGGATCATTCATGAATATATTGACAAGCTGTACGAATTTCGCAGACAAGTATGCGGTACAGTTCTTGCTGAGAATCAGCCGGAGGGGAAACTGGAAGAAAATCAATAGATAAAAAGAAAGATCAGGAGGAGCAGATGTATGATCAGGTTATGTAAAGAAGCAGACCGTGCAGCATTGGCGGAATATTTGAAGGATGAACCATACGGAAGAATGATTGCAGATGCAGTGGATACGTTCGGTGTTGAGGCGCCGTTTCTGATTGTGTATATTGATGAGGCGCCGGGCGGCGAGGACGCGGATAAGAAGATCAGCGGCGTATATCTCTGGCTTTACGGGACGCTTCTGCTCTACTGCAAAGAGAATCAGGTGGGCATTGACTTCCTGGAAGAGATGATGGGGATCGAAGCGCCGCAGAAGGTGGCAGGGCGGAAGGATAATGTGAATATCGTGAGCTGGCTTCTGACAGATTATAATATGGAGACAGGAAAAACTCTGCCGGAGATTACGGATAAAGAAGGAAATCCGGTGGAATGCCTGGGCAGACCGGAACACGAAGGCGAATGGGCGGTGCTTATAAAATAGTAGCGCCCGCGGAAAAAGGAAATGCTGAGGAGCACAGGCAGGTATGCATAGTACAGAGAGGAAAACGGACGCATGAAAAAGGTTTTGGACAGGATATTTATTGATGGCCTGAGCGGCATGGCGCAGGGGCTGTTTGCCACGCTGATCATTGGCACGATCATCCAGCAGATCGGTACATTTGCCGGAGGCAGTGTGGGAGATACGATCTACCTGATCGGTAAAGTGGCAGCAGGGCTGACCGGCGCAGGCATCGGCGCTGGCGTGGCCCGCAAGCTGGATGCCGGGCATCTGGTCATTGTATCTGCGGCAGTCGCGGGAATGGTCGGCGCGTTTGCCGGGGATCTGGCTTCGGGGGAATTGCTGGTGGATGGGAATCTGATCCTGTCAGGACCGGGAGAGCCGCTGGGAGCTTTCGTGGCAGCATATGTTGCTATTGAGCTGGGAATCCTTGTTTCGGGAAAGACCCGGCTGGATATTATACTCACGCCCCTTGTCTGTATCGGCGCGGGATCAGCGGTGGGACTGTTCGTGGGACCGCCGATCTCAGGGTTCATGTCATGGCTCGGCTCGCTGATCAACTGGGGGACAGAGCAGCAGCCGTTCCTTATGGGGATCATTGTATCGGTCTTGATGGGAATGATACTGACACTGCCCATCAGCTCAGCGGCGCTGGGCGTGATCCTGAATCTGTCCGGGCTGGCGGCAGGAGCGGCGACTGTGGGATGCTGCTGTAATATGATCGGCTTCGCCGTGGCAAGCTGGCGGGAAAATAAATTCAGCGGTTTCCTGGCACAGGGGATCGGCACATCCATGCTCCAGGTGCCCAATATCGTGAGGCATCCGCAGATCTGGATTCCTCCGATCCTTTCCAGCGCCATCCTGGGACCGGCAGGGACAATGCTGTTCCACATGACGAATAACGCCACCGGCTCCGGCATGGGGACAGCCGGCCTGGTGGGGCCGCTGATGACATGGCAGGTGATGACTCAGACGGAGCCCGGTACAATCGTGCTCTTCAAGATCATGCTGATCCAATTTATTCTTCCGGCGGTATTGACACTTCTGATTTCAGAGTTTATGCGGAAGAAGAAATGGATTCATCCGGGGGACATGAAGCTGGAATTATAAAAGGCATGGAAGAGGGAATGGAAAATCATGGAACAGAGATATGAAAAGATTATAAACTAGAGTGAACTCTGTGACATGGAACACAGAATATGGTATACTATTTGAAGATAAAACAACCAATGGGGGATATCCGCGATGAAATGTGAACAACAGGTTGAGGCTGCATTAAAAAGCTACGAGGATGTCGACAGTTGGAAAACAGTTATCTTTCTCTACAATGCAGCTTTGAAAGAAGTAGGAACAAAGCTGGAGATACTGAATGATGAGTTCCAGCACGTACATCAGTACAACCCGATCGAACACATCAAGACGAGGATCAAGACGCCGGAGAGCATCGTGAAGAAGCTCAAACGTTACGGATACGAAACATCCATTGAAAACATGGTCCGTTATATCAATGATATTGCAGGCGTGAGGCTGATCTGTTCTTTTACCTCAGACATATACCGCCTGGCAGAGATGATCGGCAATCAGAGCGACCTGAAAGTCCTCTCCATCAAGGACTACATAAAGAACCCGAAGGAAAGCGGTTATAAGAGCTATCATATGCTTGTCTCAGTGCCGGTTTTCCTGTCGGACAGTGTGGTGGACACTAAGGTGGAGATCCAGATCCGCACGATCGCGATGGATTTCTGGGCGAGCCTGGAGCATAAGATCTATTATAAGTTCGAGGGCAATGCTCCTGATTATATCAGCAGGGATCTTCAGGAATGCGCGAAGATGGTAGCGGAGCTGGACGATAAGATGCTCTCGCTCAATGAAGCGATTCAGGAATGCATCGTGCAGGCAGAAAACAGGGATAACATGGATGGGGTATTAGAAAATGTGATCGGGAACAGAAAAGAACAAAGATCGCTGCATTTAGATAAAGCAGCGGGAGAATGAAACGGTAATTGCAATTGGGGACGTAGTAAAATCGCATTTTACTACGTCCCCAATTGGGTTATTCTTTCGGATAGTTCTGAGCGGTATCATCATTTTCCGCAATCTCAGTAATCGATTTCACGAGTCCTGCGATTTCCTGGATCTGGGAAGGAATGATGATCTTAGTCGCCTTTCCGTCCGCTGCCTTCTCAAATGCTTCCAGGCTCTTGAGTGTGAGCACTGCATTGTCAGCACCAGCTTCTTTTAAGAATCTCAGACCGTCAGCAGTAGCCTGCTGTACTTTCAGGATGGCTTCTGCCTCACCTTCAGCCTCGCGGATCATCTTTTCTTTCTCTGCCTCGGCCTGGAGGATTGCTGCCTGTTTCTTAGCCTCAGCTTCCAGGATCACGGACTGCTTCTGCCCCTCAGCCACAAGGACTGTGGATTTCTTCTCGCCCTCTGCCCGAAGAATTGCTTCCCTTCGTTCACGCTCTGCCTTCATCTGTTTTTCCATGGCGTCTCTGATCGCTTCCGGCGGGATGATATTTTTCAGCTCCACGCGGTTTACCTTGATGCCCCACGGATCAGTTGCAAGATCCAGCTCCGCTCGCATCTTCGTGTTGATGGTCTCCCTGGATGTAAGCGTCTGGTCCAGCTCCAGGTCGCCGATAATATTACGGAGAGTGGTGGCTGTCAGGTTCTCGATCGCAATAATCGGGTTGGCCACGCCGTAGCAGAACAGCTTGGGATCAGTGATCTGGAAGAAGATTACGGTATCGATCTGCATGGTAACGTTATCTTCTGTGATCACAGGCTGAGGCGGGAAATCCACGACCTGCTCCTTCAGGTCAATACGCTTTGCCACACGGTCAATGATCGGCAGTTTGAAGTGGAGCCCCGTGTTCCATGTCGCCTGGTAAGCGCCCAGGCGCTCCACAACGACTGCCTGCGCCTGATGCACGATCTTCACGCAGGAGATCAGGACAAGAACGATCAGGACGACAATGATAATGAAAAATATACCTCCGATACTGATTAATCTGCTCATTTGTTATTCCTCCTCATATTTTTCTACGATCAATTTTACCCCGGATACAGCAATGACCTTCGCCAGAGTCCCTTCTTCCAGTATTTCCCGGTCATCTTTGCTGCGGACGGTCCATTCCTGCCCGTCTACGATACTTTTTCCGGTCTGGTTCCGGTTATCGACCTTTTCCGTAAGTTTGATGATTTTTCCGATCTCGCTTTCGTAATTCGTCCTGACCCGTTTCTGATTGAGATGTTTCATTGCCCAGGGGCGCGTGAAGATCAGGAGAACACAGGATACAGCCAGGAAGATCAGGATCTGTGCCAGGATATCTGCTCCGAAAATACCGGCGATCATTGCCGTGAGCGCGCCTCCGGCGAACCAGATCGTGGTCAGTCCTACGGTAAACAGTTCGATAACGATCAGTATGATGAAAAGTCCCAGCCATATCAGGGCGGTGTTTTCCATAAAAACGTGAACAATTCCTTGATCCATGGAGTTTTGTTTCTCCTTTCATGATATTTATGATTGTGTGATATCTGCTGTAGTTATATTTTTATGGATTTGGCGGCACTGCCGGTCAGTTCCATGGATATTCTGCGTAATCAACTTCAAAATATCCCTCGCTCGGAACAAGCTCCACAGGATCGCCGCTGTATGTGATCTCTGTGCCCGCGGGAAGAATCACATTTCTGATACTTCCTTCGGAAGAATCTCCGTCCTGGGATGACCACAGGTAATCACTGGAGCCGTTCGGATAGATGAGCTCCAGGTCAAAAGATATATATCCGTCAGATGCTTCCGGAATCACATCGTAAATCCCTTCCGGAATTACGCCGTCCCCCACGATGTACGTTCCTTCATCCAGAATCACAGGCCCGGTCAAGGGATTTGCAGAGGGTTCCTGTATGAGCGGCTGGGCATTGGATGTGACAAAGGTGAGGACCGCGCCGCCGCTGATGGAGATCTGCGCCCCGTTGTACAGCCGCAC
>DXCD01000226.1 GCA_019116185.1 Candidatus Mediterraneibacter stercorigallinarum | reverse complement strand
GAAAAGTCCCGGGAATGGAGCTCGCCGCAGTCACGCGCGTTCGTCCGGAACAACTGCTTGCCCTGGATCTGACTCTCCCGGGAGACCTTCCGGTCTTTTCTTCCGCTGATGCATTATTCGACGCTCTGGACGCAGGCAGAATCCGCCTGGACGCTGTCATCATCGCTACACCGCACCGGCTGCACGAGGAACAGAGTATCGCTGCTATGAACCGGGGACTCCATGTTCTATGCGACAAGCCGGCCGGAATATACAGCCGCCAGGCAAGGCTCATGGAGGAATCCAGACCGCACGGTCTCGTCTGTGCTTATATTTTCCATCAACGCACCTTTCCCTCTTACCGCCGGATCCGCCAGATTGTACGCAGCAAGAGTCTGGGGAATCTGAAACGGGTAAGCTGGACCGCGACTGACTGGTACCGCTCCAACGCTTATTACCAGAATTCTTCCTGGAGAGGCACATGGAAACTGGACGGAGGCGGCACGCTGCTGAACCAGTGTCCCCACAATCTTGATCTGCTCCAGTGGATCTGCGGCATGCCTGCCCGCGTCCATGCATTCTGCCATAATGGAAAGTATCATCCCATCGAAGTGGAGGATGAAGCGACCGCCTATATGGAATGGGATGATGGAGCATCCGGTGTCTTTATCGCTTCCACCGGTGAAGCTCCCGGCGTAAACCGTCTTGAGATCGCCTTAGATAACGGACTCATCATCTGTCAGCCGGACAGTGTAAAAATCAGCCGCCTGGACCGCCCTGAAAAGGAATATCGGGCACTTCCGGGAACCGGTTTCGAGCAGCCTGACGCCTCACAGGAAGAAATGCCCATGGAAACAGATCCCGATGCTTACCTTACGATTCTGGACAATTTCGCTTCTGCTGCCGCCAGGGGCGATACCCGGAATCTTATCGCGCCTTGGGAAGAAGGCCGCAAGAGCCTGCTGCTGTCAAATGCAATTTATCTCTCTTCCTGGACCGGAAAAACGATTGATCTTCCGATTCCCGGATCAGCAGATGAGAAAATCTTTGAGAAAGAATTCGAAGAACACTGGAGTAAAATGTAGTCCTTATATAAAGAAATAAAAAGTCCCTGCCGGGAAGATATGTATCCGCAAGCCTGGTTACACATCTTTCCCGGCAGGGCTTTTTATGAGAGCTCCCCCAGCAGTTTATAAACTCATAAGTCCTGCATGGCTGTACTCATCTTATTTTTTCTTACGTCTGTATGATGCAGTCACAACAACTGCAGCTGCAATCACCGCAATACCGACGCCCACGATCGGGATCCAGATATTCTGGCTGTCCCCGGTCTGCACCGCAGAGCCTTTTGCACCCTTCTGAGCGCCGTCTGCGTTCTGGCCGCCGTTTCCGTTCTGACCGTCATTTCCACTCTGGCTGCCATTTCCATTCTGACCGCCGTTTCCACTCTGGCCGCTGCCCGGATTCTGCGGATCTTCTGCATCGCTTCCGCCCGGATTCTCTGTATCTCCGCCCTGGACTTTCTCAAGTCCGTCGTATGCTGCCTGAAGTGCTGTCACCGCCTCGTCTACTTTTGTCTGGTCGTCCACGGATAATGTCTCATCTGCAAGGATGTCGTTCGCTGCTGCCAGCGCCGCGCGGAATACGCTTACGCTCTCTTCCGTGTATCCTGTCAGATCCAGGTCCTCGGTCTGATTGATCAGGTCTGCAAGCACAGACTTGTCTGCCTTCAGCCTGAGCGCGTTCATCGCCTCAACCAGATTGTTCCATGCCTCGTCTGTCTCTGCCTGCATTGCGTCGCCGTCCGCCATCACTGCCTCTGCCGCTTCTTTTGCCGCGAGGAATTCCGGCTGTCCGGCTTCCACATACTTGGTCAGGTCGATTATCTCAGCCAGTTCAAGAGCCATCTCAAGGTCTGTCTTGTCTGCCGCCTTCATTTCCAGCGCATGGATCGCAAACATCAGGTCAGCCGCTGCGTCGAGCACTTCTTCTCTCGTTGCATCTTCATCTGCCATTACGGCCTCGCCTTTGGCAATGGCGTCCTCGAACATCTTCTGGATGGATTCTACCAGTCCGCCGACTGTTCCGTCAGCCACATAGCCTTTTGCCTTATTCAGGAAATACTCCAGAGTCTTCTTTCCCGCCGGCTTCGTCTCGTCTTCCTGTACAGTCACATCCAGCTCTGCCGTCAGCTGATCCGGATTGCTCAATCCGTAATCTTCGATATCCTTAAGAGTTCCGCTCAGTGTAATTGTTCCGGCTTTCGTGCCATCAAATTCATCCAGGTTCCACTCTACATTCACACGGATCTTCTGGCCGCCCTCTGTCGTTACAACAACGCTGTCCTGAAGCACCTCCTTCAGCCCGTCTGCCGTGATCCCATACGGCACGCACACCGGCATCAGCTCTGTCACTTCTGTGATCTTTGCGTCTGCAGGATCCAGCGCGTCTCTTGCTGCCACAAGATTATTGTATGCTTCCTCGACCTGTGTCTCTGTCGCTGACGGGTCTGCCATCACTGCCTGCGCTGCTTCAAGTGCTGTCTGCAGGTCATTCCAGGAATCCGTGGTATAGGATGTCTCTGTCAATGCAGATACCTCTGCGATCAGCTTCGCCAGTTCTGTCGTTGACGCGATATTTTCTGCATCTGGATACTCGTCAAATGCATCCACACGGAAGATCGGGAATCTGTAGCTTCCCTGATCGCCCGTTGTTCCTACGATCTTAAACTCATGGCTGTCTTTTGTCAGATCAATTCCCAGAGCCGCAAGATCATAGTCCTCACTGTCGAACACAACGGTCTGCCTGTTGTTGATAGAGGAGGTGCCTGTCCAGCTCTCGATCGTATCAACGAGCACGTTATCAATATAGATATCCAGCTGCGCGCCCTGAAGCGCTTCCTCTGAGATAAATACCACACGGTCTCCGGTAAATGCGTATTTCACCCATGAACCGCTTGTCTTGCAGAGCATCTGAGCGCCTCCGGACAATGTAGTCGTATAGCTTCCGCCTGTCTGCTCTGTCCATCTTCCGTCCGCTCCTGTTCCGCCTGCCGGCACCGGGCCGCCGTCCGGGTATCCTGCGAGAAGCTTATTGCTGCCCAGATCCTGATCTCCATTTTCAGAAGCAATGGTCATATCCTCGCCCTCTGTACGGACTGCTTCGCCCCATGTATACAGATTGTCCATGGCCTCCAGAAGTGCCTCTGCTTTGGCTTTCATGTCAGCCTCATCTGCCCGGTCCGCTGCATTTGCAGCTGTCAGCGCATCCTGGAACGCGTTCCAGCCGTCTTCCTCATAGAGGCTTGAATCCGTGATATTCTGCGCCCTTGAAAGAGCCGCGTCAAGAAGCGCCTCTGCCTCTGATTTTGCCTTATTGCTGAACAACGCCTCAATGGTGCTGTCTTTATCTACATTTTCAAATGTATAGGAGTCTGCCGTGCCCACGGACTTTCCATCTACCAGCACATCAAGGATCTCTCCATCCTCATTCGGCGAGATCGTAAACTCCTGGCTTCCGCCGCCGAGCACTGTCACTTCGCCGGACGGATCAATGGTTCCGCTTCCTTCTGCCGACGCCATGATCGTAAATGTATCCGCCATGGCGGCTACAATCTCTTTCAGCTCGTCGTGGGCTGTCTTTAAAGCCGCCTCATCTGCATTCGGATCAGCGAAAATCTTGACTGCCTCTTCGATGGCATCATTGTATACATCCCATTCTTCATCTGTCCGGGACTCCTGTTTGATCTGTTTTGCTGTTTTAATAAGATCATATAATGTCAGTCTGTATTCGGAGTATCCGCCGATCTCATTAGCTGTCTCAAGGAGTTTCTCCGCTGTTGCAGCCAGTTCAGCCGGCTCGGTCTCTCCTGCTTCCAGAGCCTCGATCAGATCAGCCCTGTCATACTCGATCTGCTGACGCCATTCATCTTCTGTGTCTGTTCCTTCATAGTTGAGCTCAGCCGCATTCTCCAGGAAACGGAGCACTGCTGCCGCGGCGAATTCATCGCCCTCGCGCAGTTCAAGCGCGTCAACAGCATCCAGCAGCCTGTTTACAGTCTTGTCCACGTCTGACGCCATGTAGTTCCCCTGCTCTGCCATCCTCTGGCATGCAAGGAACGCCTCTGTGAATTCATTTGCGGTCTCTGTTGTGTACTCATATGCGTAAATGTCCATATTCTGAACATCTTCTACCACTTTTTCTGCTTCCTCCAGAGACTGCTCCTCGCCCGGGATGATCTGGTAGGTATGCCCTTCTTCTGTAGCAAATGCAATCGCCCCGTCAGAATTCTCTGTCACATCTGTGATCTCCGCGCCTGTTGTTGTGTCAATGATCTTGTCCACAACGCCCGCCTTCAGAGCAAGCTCGTTTCCGCTTCTTGAAGTGATCTCAAGCGCTGTCATCTCTCCGTCAGCCCAGTCAAGGTCAACCACGAAGTTGCCCTCAGCTACAAGGCCGCTTACCGATCCGCCGGAAAGCTCATCCGGAAGTGCCGGAAGGATTGATACATAACCTGCATGGCTCTGTACGAGAAGCTCTGCAAGGCCTGCTGTCGCTCCGAAGTTTCCGTCGATCTGGAACGGCGGATGCAGGTCGAACAGGTTCGTTGCCGTACCGTTTTTCATCAGGTTCTTAAACAGCTTGTCATACGCATGATTGCCGTCCTGAAGCCTTGCCCACATATTGAACTTCTGTCCCATAGACCAGCCAGTGGCTCCATCGCCGCGCAGCTCCAGTGTTGTCTTGGCAGCTTCCAGCAGTTCCGGTGTCTCTGTTGTAATCAGATTTCCCGGATGAAGCGCCATCAGCTGTGAATTATGGCGGTGCGCGTCATCGCCGATCTTTGTATTTGTCCCTTCGTACCTGTTGTATGCGCCTTCCTGCTGCCATTCTTTGATCTGGCCGCTCTCGCCGATATTGATCGGGTAGAGTCTTTCCATTGTATCCTTCAGCTGCTGAGTAAACTCATTGCTGATTCCAAGTTCTTCGGACGCATCTAAAGTATCTGCGAACAGAAGGTAGATCAGCTGCTGGTCAAATGCCGCGCCTACTGTCCACGGTCCCTGCTCGGATGAATAAGACGGCACCATGAGCAGCTTGTCTGAATCCGCCTCGGTACGCCCGTTCTGTAGCACCTGGAGGAAGAAGTCGCAGGCGCTTGTCATCAGCGGATATAACTGATTCTGAAGCGTTTCCTTATCCTGGGTATACTGATAATAATCATATACATTCTGCAGGATAAATGCATTTGCCGTCACTGCCAGAGATGCATTGGAGTTGATATTTCCTGTGAATCCCAGCGCATTGGCACTGCAGTTCACCATCCACGCGTCGCCGGTTGTGCCGAACAGTTTCTGAGCTGTCAGCTGTCCGGGCTCTGCCAGGGACTTTACATAGCTGTTCAGAGACTCTCCGATCTCTGCCAGGTTCGTGGAATATGCAGGCCAGTAATTCATCTGAAGATTGATATTGGTATGATAATCTGACTGCCAGTCCGCGAACGCCCGGTCATTCCAGATCCCCTGGAGATTGCTCGGGAGCGTGTCGCTTCTGGATGACGCGATCATCATATATCTTCCATACTGGAAATACAGCTCCTCCAGATAGTGGTTCTGCGTTCCGTTCGGAGAATTCTTATTCCAGGAAGAAAGAAGCTGGTCTGTCTCCTCATCCGCATTATATGTACCGCCCAGGTCAAGCTCTACCCTTGAGAACAGCTCCTGATAATCTGCCAGGTGTGCTTCATAGAGCGCGTCATATTTTTTCGCAGATGCATTTTCGATCCGTTCTGTCACACTGTTGATCGCATAGTCTGCACCTGCCTGCCGGTAATCCGGGAATTCGTTTTTATAATTCGTAGCCAGGGCAACATAGATTACTACACTGTCAGCATCCTGCACGGTCAACGATCCTTTTGTATTGTCGGAATTGTCTGCCGTTACTGTTCCGCCTTCATTCTCAATGCGGAACTTTCCGGCAAATTTCATATTATTATTAGTGATCGTTCCCTCCATTGTGATGGTCCTGCTCTCTTCGTCCGCCACAACAGTACCTTCTTTGGTAACCTTTTTGGAGTGTCCTCCGGTAGTTGTCCCTAAATCCGCGATCTCCGGATGCAGTTTCAGGTCAATGCTTCCCGCCTCGTCCGCTGTCACACGGTATACAAGCACATTATCCGGATAGTTTGCGAACATTTCTCTTGTATAATGTACCCCGTCATAATCATAAGCGACTGTGGAGAGGGCTGTCCGAAGATCCAGCTCTCTTACATAATTCTCTGTTTCCTCTGTCGGCTGGTTAAAGTCAATGTACATCTCCGCAAAATTCTGATAATCGCCAAGCGCGGATCTGTTGTTCGGAAGTATCTTCATCTCTCCGCTCTGCGCAGGTCCGTTCCCTGCAGTTGAGCCGCTGTAATACTCGTCGAACAAGAAATCAATATACTTCTCCATTGCCCCGCTTCCGTAAGCGTCTACATTTCCATATGCATCACTCAGCGGGTCCCGCGTGTCGTATTCTCCGCCTTCCGCGTCATCCGTACCGCCGGTTCCTCCGGACCACAGTGTCTTCTCATTGAGCTGAATCCTCTCGGTCTCCGTGCGGCCGAATACCATGGCTCCCATATGCCCGTTTCCGAGCGGAAGCGCCCAGCGTTCCCAGTTGTTTCTCTCACTGCTGCCTTTATCCGCCGGAGAGAAATACTGGAGCTTAAGGGGCTTTTCTTCCCCGTCCCCTGCCGTACCCGGCGCCGCGTTAACCGTCAGACCGGACACCGGTACAGCTGTCAGCGCGAGCGTTAATGCCGCTGCAATGCTGACTGCTTTCTTACTTGTTACTCTTTTCATGTTTTCCTCCTTTTCTCCTGCAATTTTCAAATCTTTCCGCTTTGTAGGGCACAGAAAAATCTGAACTTTTCCCTGTTAAAGCATTTTCGCATACGATCCGGCAACTATAGCATAATATTTTTTGCAATATATGAAAATCAATTATTTTTCAATCTTTGTCATTTTTTACAAATTATTTTATATGGACATATTATCCAAAAAAAGTATTACAACTGAAAAATAATCCATTCTCTTTTTCAGTAAGTTTGCTAAATTATGGTATATAGCTTAATTCAGGGATGCAGAATAAAATATTTTTTCTCCTTTCCTCTATAATTACTTATTTAATTATTATACATTATTGATTTTTATTATCGTTGTTGCTCGTCCGACATTTTTTTACATATTTATGTCGTTTTTTATAGATTTGTTGTTGATTTTTCCCATTTTTCTTTTATTTCAATGGATATATATGTTAATATTTGTAATATCGTATTTTACACGAAGTGGTGTTTTTACAGGAAGAGGGAGGATTGTTATGAATTTGTTCTATCAGCCAAACATTCAATTCTTAATAGAAAATGTATCCTTTTTTATTTCTAATATCGCGCGCGAACAGTTTCTGACACCGGTTCCAAAACATGCGCACGGAAACGAAAGCTATGAGCTTCATTATATTTCTTCCGGCTACGGAAGCGCGCGGATCGACGGAAACGTCTACAAACTGGTACCTGATATGCTCTTTATTACAGGTCCCCATGTTGAACACGAACAAGTACCTTATATCGACAACCCCATGACAGAATACTCGGTCTTTTTCAATATACATAAGGACACGCCCGGCCCCTCCTGCCTGGATCCGTTTATTAATACCCCTTTCTGGATCGGGCAGAATGCATCCAACCTTCACACGCTCCTGAAAGTTATATTTAAAGAGCTCCAGCATAAACACGTGGGATACCTCACAGAAGTATCCGCTCTTCTGCAGCAGGCCGTGATATTTCTTGTCCGCAACTATCAGACACCCCGTCCCGGTCTTTCGTCCGGAACACATTCCGGGAACTTGTATGAGAGCCGTGCTTTTCTTACTGACAAGGCATTCCTCTATGAATACAGGGATGTTACTCTGGCAGGTCTCTCGACTTATCTTGGGCTGAGCGAGCGGCAGACCGAACGGTTCCTGAAGGACTATTACGGCAAAACATTCGCGCAGAAACGGACAGACGCAAGAATGTCCGCCGCGTGCATCATGCTGAAAAAAGAAGAGCCTGATCTCTACGAGATCGCAGAGAAGACAGGCTATACATCCGTTGATTATTTTGTCAATGCATTTAAAAAATATTATAATATGACCCCAAAGAGATATCTCCAGATTGAAAAGGGAGAATAACTCAGAGCATAATTATCTCCGGGAAAGACCAAACTATTCCCAGTTCAATTTGACAATTTATCCGCCCTTTGCTAATATGATTATAGAAAAAGGCACTACCAATAAG
>DXCD01000225.1 GCA_019116185.1 Candidatus Mediterraneibacter stercorigallinarum | reverse complement strand
AACCAATGATGAGGTCAAAAAAAGCCGATACAATAAACTGCCCGAAAAATAAAAACAGCCAGGGGATCAGGCTGATGACCGCGATTAAGATCGTAAACGGCAGATGCGCTATTGCCATTAAAAAAGAATTCTTAAACACTTTCTTCGTGCTGTTCTCAAAAAACGCCATGACCGGGAACATATAACAGCTTCCCATGTATACAAATATGGCGATCACACAAAACAGAATAAAAAACGGGCGTGCTGCTTCCATGCCCTGTGTCGTGCAGAAATAAAAGTCGCATCCGAGCACTGCTGCCACTGCCAGGAGGACAAGCCATACAATCGTTGACTGCTTAAAGTTCTCACGGAACGCTCTGAAAAAACTTCGTGTTACATATGATTCTTCATTCTTAATCAGTTTCAGCGTCACGGAATAGAACGCCGTTGCGGCCGCCCCCGCTGTAACAATCGGAATACTGCATACGATCCACAAGACATTCAAAATGACAAGATCTGCAATATTCCCCAGGATCTGCGCCAATTTACCATCCGCAGCAAATAATCCTCCCATGTTTCTTCTCCCTTCTTTTTCCTGCGTCTTTTCTTATTTTTTTGTTTATTCTACTTGAAAAAAACCGACTTTTCAATAAAAAAACCTGATTTTAGAACAGTAAAAAACCGATAAATAATCAGAAAAGACGGACAACTGCATGCCCGCTTTCCGTTGTCCGCCTCATTTATTTCTTTGTTCTTTTCCGGCTTTTTCCGCCAGTGTATCTCCTCTGCCGGCCTTAAATATGGAGCAGCGCCTCTGCCAGTGCAAGTATGGTCAGGGACTGCCCGTATGCCATGGGGGCGATCAGGATATTCTTGTAATGATCCGCATCCATGCCCATTCCCGTACCGCCGGATACATTCAGCACTGTGCCGTCCTTGTCAATGTTCTTCAGGATTCCCTTGACCGCCTTCTCCGCGCATGGCAGATAGGAATCGTCCAAAATGCCCATCCGGATCCCTTTGAGAATACCGCATGCGATCGCCGCAGAGCCTGACACTTCCTCATAGCTGTCCGGATCTGTCAGCACAGTGTGCCACAGCCCGCCGGGCGCCTGGAGATTCTTCAGGGCTTTTACCTGTGCCTTATATGTATCAATGATGATGGTCCGCACGCCCGGATTCAAGGTTCCTTTGAACATCTCTACATAATCCAGGATACCCAGGGTAAACCAGCTGTTTCCCCGGCACCAGAAAATGCCGCCGAAGTTGTCATTCCTGTTGAAGGACCAGCCATGGTAGAACAGCCCGGTCTTCTTCTCATAGAGGTATTTGATATGCATGAGCACCTGGTGGATACCCTCATTGATCCATTCTTCATTCTGGTATTTCTGTCCCATCTTGTTCAGGAACAAAACTGTCATGAACAGTGTGTCAATCCACATCTCGCTCTCATTCAGGCGCACTCCCTGACGGTCGCCATTAGCGCTTGTCACATGCTGGAATCCGCCTTCCTTTGTCCTCGGAATACAATTCATCAGCCAGTCTGCCCAGTCAAGGCACAGCTTCTCAAACCTTTCATCATGGTAATACTCATTCAGTTCTGCCAGCGTAAGGAGCGGTGTTGTTGTATTGATATTCCTTGAAGGAAGTCCCAGCTCCATATTTTCTACAAACCAGTCATGCAGAAATTCTTTATACTTCTCATTCTTATCGTACTGCATGATCTTCAGCAGGCCGTACAGGCCGACTCCCTGCGGCCAGTCCCACTCCCTGATGCCAAAATCCCTTGCAAAAAATCCGATCGCCTCTCCGCCGGACTCTTCCAATTCCTTTGCATTATCAGGTCCGCCCAGGTTTAACAGCTTGTCAACTACCAGATCTAATTTTTTTCTCAGTTCTGACTCTTTTATATTCATCCGCTCTCTCCTCCTTCTGATATTCGCATTATAGCAGATTAAATCACGGCGCGGAACAGAATTACCCGAACACTGATCTGAAAAAAAACGACTTTTTCTCCGGCAGATCACTTGAAATACCCGACATCCGAAATCTATGCGGCTGTCTCCGCCCGTGACTTACACAGTCTCCAAGTCAAACCCGAAGTATCTCACTGCATTATTATAGGAAATGTCCTTCACAATATTTCCGAGGACATTCATATCTTTCGGATATTCTCCGTTCTCTACCCAGCTTCCCAGCAGGCCGCAGAGGATTCTCCGGAAATACTCATGCCTTGTATAGGAGAGGAAGCTCCTGGAATCTGTGAGCATGCCAACAAAATTCCCGAGGCATCCCAGATTTGCCAGGGATGTCATCTGCTTGATCATGCCGGTCTTGTGGTCATTGAACCACCATGCGGATCCCTGCTGAATCTTTGCCGCTGCGGAGGAATCCTGGAAGCAGCCGAGAATCGTTCCGATGGCCTCGTCATCATTCGGATTCAGGCTGTAAATAATCGTTTTCGGCAGCTCGCATGTTGCGTTTAATGCATTCAGGAAATCTGCCATCTGTCCGGACGGAGCGTAATTATTGATACAGTCATATCCGGTATCCGGCCCCAGCTTATTGAACATGGGCGTGTTATTATCCCGCTTGCACCCGTAGTGGAGCTGCATTGCCCAGTCGAGCCTGCTGTACTCTCTCCCCGCGAACAGCATGAACGCGGTCTTGTATTTCAGCTCTTCTTCCTTGGTGATCTGCTCACCGGCAAGCCGCTTAGCCACTACTGCTTCCACTTCCTCATCAGAAGCCGGCACATACATCACGTATTCAAGGGCATGGTCAGAAGCGCGGCATCCCATCTCATTAAAGAATGCCATCCTCTTTTTCAACGCTTCTTTGATATCCGCAAATGTATGGATCTCCATCCCCGCTGCCGCGCCGAGCTTCTCCAGATATTCTGCAAAGTCCGGCTTCTCTACATTCATCGCCTTGTCCGGACGCCACGCCGGAAGCACCTGTACTTCAAAGCTTTCATCTTCCCTGATGACCTTATGCCACTCCAGCGAATCTGCCGGATCGTCCGTGGTGCAGACAAGGGTGACCCCGGACTGGCGGATGATATTGCGCACGCTCATCGAATCTTCTGCCAGCTTTGCATTGCACAGATTCCACACCTCTTCCGCTGTCCTGCCGTTCAGGACTCCGTGATAACCGAAATATCTCCGGAGTTCCAGATGGCTCCAGTGATACAGCGGATTGCCGATCCCGCGCTCCAGCGTCTCTGCCCACTTCTGGAATTTCTCACGGTCCGAAGCGTCTCCTGTAATATATTTTTCCTCCACGCCGTTAGAACGCATGAGACGCCATTTGTAATGATCGCCCCCGAGCCACACCTGTGTAATATTCTCGAACTTCCTGTCCTTTGCAATCTCACGCGGGTTTATATGGCAGTGATAATCCAGAACCGGTGTATTCTCCGCGTATCCGTGGAACAGCTCCTTTGCCGTCTCTGTACTCAACAGAAAATCTTCGTCCATAAATTGTTTCATCTTGTTATTCTCCTTCCATCGTAAAATTCTTGCCGCCGCATCCCTCTACGCAGCAGAACCCCTATCAAATATCATCTTCTACAGCTCGTAGTGTAAGGGCTTACACAGCGAATGTCAATATGTTTTTGATTTTTAAATAATCGTAAAAACGTGAAGCCTTCCTTTCCGGCACTCTCTTTTAAGAAAAGTGCATAAAAAAGACGCTCCTGTTTTGACAATATCACCCAAAGACAGCTTCGCCTGCTTTTGTTAAGATAGATATAGAAAGGGGGTTTTTATGAAGATAATAAAATCACATTGGAAAATCATTCTTGTGGCTGTCCTGCTGATCTTAGCCATATATGCAGTGATAAAATTCAGCCATTCTTATCTGACCGGAACTGTCATTGACGACAACGGCGTGTTGGTGCTGTACGTTGATGAAGCTGACAACGAAACGCTGGTCGGGGAAAAACTAAGTATAGGATCCCTTGATGATTTCCAGGTCGGAGATCAGGTTATCGTAGAATACGATGGTGGAGTAATGGAATCTTCTCCTCCGCAGATCAAGGCCCTATCGATTCGAAAGGCAGATTAAGCCGGGTGGCTGGCGCCCCCGGCGTGATCTGCCTTTCGCCTGACCTCCTGCTCTATAGCAGCACTAAAAATCTGTAGTGCATCTCTTCACAATCATGCATTTTACCGGTACTTCCGCCGGCACTTCCTCCCCTTTCAGAAGTTTCATGATATTATCGATCGTAAGATTGCAAAGCTTTTCTGACGTATTATCAATCGTTGTCAGCTCCGGCTCGCAGCATACAGAATATTCCGAATTGTTATACCCGATAATACTTAAATCTTCCGGAATCTTAAGTCCCTTTGCATGGGCATATTTCACTGCTCCCACAGCCAGGGCATCATCCGTGGCAAAAACGCTGTCATATTCCAGAGTACTCCTGGACAACAAGATATCCCTGACCAGATGGATCCGGTTATCCATACACAGCTTCAGCTCCTCTAATACGGGAAGGCTGTAATCCTGCAGCGCCCTCTCATACCCTTTCATTTTCTGCGAAACGCTGTAGGAACTGGAATCCGTCAGGAAAAGCACCCGCTTCCTCCCGGCGCGAAGCAGCCCGGATACTGCCTCATAAGACGCCTCTTCGTCCCGGTTATACACAGAATAAATATTGCTGCCGCTGATCCTGCCGTTGATCAGAAAGACCGGGATCTTCTCCGCTGCTTTCTCAATATACTCGGTAGATGAGCTTTCATCATCCCCATAGCCGGTATAAGTAGATCCCACCAGCACAAGCGCGTCGATCTGCTTCTTCATGAGCAGATCCACTGCCTCTTCCTTCCGTTCCTGCCGGTGTCCGCTGCAATAGAGGATGCAGTCATACCCGTACTCCTTAAGCCTTCTCTCCAAGAATGCGACAGCCCTGGCCATATACGCGTCAGAAACATCCGGACAAATGATCCCGATGGTCTGCATAGAGCCCAGTCCCAGCCCGCGCGCAAATACATTCGGCGTATAGTTATATTCCTCCATCACGGCAAGCACTTTCTCCTTGGTCTGGCCGCTGACCTTAGGACTCCCGTTTACTACTCTGGACACCGTGGCAATCGATACTCCGGAAAGCTTCGCTATATCGTAAATATTCATGTCAATCTCCATTCTGCCGCCGCCCGGCAGCATCACAAATCTCAGTCTCTTAACTGCTGCTTACACATATGTCCATTATAAGAAAACTCCGGGAAAGAATCAACAGATCCCCTTCGTCTCTTTGCCAAAACAGTAACCGTTCAGCCCGCGCCATTCGGAAACCCGCACCAGTTCGCTCACTGCGGCCGCGCCGCTTTTTTTATCTGGCACTGGCATTCCTTCCGTGTTATACTATACACAGATTGGGAGGAATCTGACCATGGATAAAAAAAATGTGCTCGTGACCGGCTCTTCCCGGGGCATTGGCCGTGCCTGTGCTCTCGCCTTTGCGAAGGCCGGATACCACGTATTCATAAACTGCAGAACCGGGCTGGCAATGCTTGATACCTTGGAGAAAGAAATCTTGGATGCAGGCGGAAGTTGCACCCAAGTTCCCGGTGATGTAAGCGATCCGGATACAGTGCGTTCCATCTTCCGGACCATTGCCGGCTGCAGCACGTCCTCCGCTTCGGGCGGCCTGGATGTCCTTATCAATAATGCCGGAGTCTCCTATTTCGGGCTCTTAAACGATATGTCAGATGAGGAGTGGCAGATGATTATGGGCACGAATCTGTCTTCTGCTTTTTACTGCTGCCGGGAAGCCATCCCTTATATGGTATCCAGAAAGCAGGGCCGGATCATCAATATTTCCTCCATGTGGGGAGTCGCCGGCGCTTCCTGCGAAGCCGCCTACTCTGCTTCCAAAGCAGGGCTTAACGGGCTGACCCAGGCATTGGCAAAGGAGCTCGCGCCCAGCAATATCCAGGTAAACGCCATTGCATGCGGGGTGATTGACACAGAGATGAACGCCCGGCTGAGTGAGGAAGAACAAAATGCCCTGAAAGAAGAGATCCCTGCCGGACGGTTCGGCACAGCAGATGAGGCCGCAGATCTGGCACTCATGCTGGCCGAGGCTCCCGGATACCTCACCGGACAGATCATCCGCATGGATGGAGGATTCTTATAAAGATTCCGGATTCATAGTATAAAGATTCCGGATTCATAGATTGATATTAAGGAGAATACTTATGATAGATGTAAATGACCTGACAAAGATTTCAACAGACTGTTCCCTAACCGAGTTCGTCGGCACCACCGTGCTGGACACCATCGGGCTCGTCATCCCGGGCATCGACGCTTCTCTCCTTGAGCGGATGGAACTAAAAAAATCCTATAAAAGCCTTGGACTGATCAGTTCCCGTACCGGAGCAGCCGGACAGATCAACGCCGTGGACGAGGCTGTCAAGTCAACGAACACGGAAGTCGTGTCCATTGAACTTCCCCGTGATACCAAAGGCTGGGGCGGACACGGATGCTTCATCATCATCGGAGGCAATAATGTCTCCGATGTAAGAAAGGCAGTGGAGATCTCTCTTGAATATATCGAAAAATATGCCGGAGAGCTCTACATAAGCCAGGCCGGGCATCTGGAATTCACTTACTCCGCCAACGCAGACTCTGCCCTCAACATGGCATTCGGCGCGCCAATCGGCAGACCCTTTGGTTTCTTCTGCGGATCCCCGGCAGCCATCGGACTTGTCATGGCTGACCTCGCAGTGAAATCTTCACCTGTAGAAGTAGTCAAATATATGACGCCTGATAAAGGCACAAGCCACTCCAACGAAGTCATAGTGGCAGTGACAGGGGACGCGTCCGCTGTCAAAAACTCCGTGCTCACCGCAAGAGAAGTCGGACTGCAGCTGCTGGTGGCAATGGGAAGCTGTCCAGAGACACCGTCTAAGCCATTTCTATTCTAGAAATCTGGATTTGTGCGTTCAATCTGGATTTGCCGGGAAGACTTTGCTGGAGTAAATCATCCGAAAACAGCGGGGGTTTTCCAAGACGTATTCGCAGAGGGCGGATGGCGTTCCGGTTGGATAAAAGTTTTGTTTTGCCGATAGCGTTCCCTTTGGACTTGCTTTCGAAATCCTGGATTTGTCCGCGGGGGACTGCCGACCGGATGAAAGCAGAAAACCGCAGCCCTATTTCAAGTGCCTTTCGTGGCGGACCGGGGTGTGGT
>DXCD01000224.1 GCA_019116185.1 Candidatus Mediterraneibacter stercorigallinarum | reverse complement strand
GCGAGCTGGCATATGGAACTGAGAAAGCAAAATCTTTATTTCGTGATATGATGCAGCAGGCATCCTTTGATTTTGGATTTGAAGCGGAAAATATTCCATTGATGATAGAGGCCATCCCTTCTTCCGCAGATTCGATCGTTCTTATCATCACAAAAGTTGAAGATCCGGAAGAACTGGATACCCGCTTTTCAAAATTCACCCCGTCTGGCGATGCGGACCCACTAAATCTGGAGACTCTGGAAAAGCTCCAGGGCGCAGATGAATTTCTTAACCTTCTGAATAAGGTAAAGGAAGCAGCAGCAGGCACACGCACTTCGGAATCAGAATCTGCTGCACCGGCATTTTCGGTGCGCCTTTTCTCTTTCGAGACACTGGACAGCGCGATCCGGGCATCCCGCCTGCTCGCTCCGGTTTACAGCGGGGCCAATACATTATATAAAGATAACAGCAGCGGAATGTATATACTGGCGCTGGCGCCAACAGATCATTCTGCCAGCGAATTCAACAAAATCTGTAATATGCTTTCCGAATACGCTTCACCCGAAAAGGCAGAGCCTTCTGTACTCGCCTTTCTGGAGGAGCACTGTGACATCATCGTATCAGCAGACGCCGTACAGAAGTTATCCGCATTATAAAAACAAGGATATAAAAATCCCCTGTTCAGCCTGATCATATATCAGGCCTGCAGGGGATTTCTTCATTATTATTCAACTCAGCACGGAGCCTTTACTATTTTCCCGATGCTGTCATTGCTGCATTGATCTTTTCTACAAGGAGCGTGCAGTCAATGCCATGAACCATCGCCGCTTCCTCAAGTGTTTCCATCTGTGATGCCGGGCAGCCAAGACAGTGCATTCCAATCTCCATCAGGATCGGTGCAGATTCGGGAAATATGTTGAGAAGTTCTCCGATTTTTGTATCTTTAGAAATCTGTGCCATTTCTATTTCCTCCTTAAAATAAATGATAATTTTCAGTGGTTATTATTATAAGCCCTGCTAATTAAATTATCAACCGTGTTTTTTCATTTATACGTATCATCTGCCCACAGTCTTTTCTGAATTTTCTGACTTGTTCTCCACTGTTTTTTCGTTTTTTTGAATACTCAAAAGTCAATAATGAATCCGATTTTTTTCGACAATTTTACATTTTCATGACAACTCACCAAAACGTTCGTTCTTTTTTTATGCCCGAGTAATTCACCAAAAACACATGTTTTTATGTGGATAATGTGGATAACTTTGTAGAAATCCTCACTTTTTCCACGTTTTTCATGGTTTTAGGTGTGGATAAGTTGAAAACTTTCTTCATTTTAATTTCGACTCAATTTTACAAATTAGAACATTTTTGTGCATTTTGCTCATTTCACTGCTTTTTATGTCGAAAAGAGGGAACTGCCCTCTTATCTGAAGTACAGTTCCCTCATTCTGCCACGCCAAGTTTCTTAAATAACCCGCCTGACTGCTATAATATTTGTATATGTGGCGCTGCAGATCCCGATCCCTTCCGCCTCATTCATAGCATTGACGATCGTGCCGTCACCCATGTACAGCCCTACATGACCGTCATAAAGGATCAGATCACCGGGAAGCGCCTCCTCGTAACTCACGGCATACCCCGAATTGACCATTTCATAAGTGGTCCTCGGAAGGCTGATGCCGAAATGTGCATATACTGACTGGACGAAGCCGGAGCAGTCGGCGCCGTCCGTGAGGCTTGTTCCGCCCCAGACATAAGGATTTCCGATAAACTGACAGGCATAATCAATAACCGCCTGTCCCGCTGTACTGCTCCCCGCGTTATTCACTTCAACAGTCTCCGGCTCATTTACCTGCCCGGCTTCTTCCACAAGCCGTGCTTTTTCTTCCTCTTTTGTCTCCCCATAAGAATAAGAAGTTTCCTCTGTCACATAACTTCCGGACACCCATCCGTCAGTATCTCCGACTTTCACCGGATACCAGCCGTCCACAGGTTCTCCTGTCACCTCATAGGTCTCTCCCAGCCCGATCTGTGTCAAAATCCCGGCGTCTGTCCCCTGCCCGTCTCTGACATTCAGGCTGTATGCCGTAACCGTGACTGTATGATCTTCATACTCTGCAGCATGCTCCGCGGCCGCTTCTCCCGTAATCAGCGAATCTGCCGGAACATACCCTTCTGCCGAGCCTGATCTTATCTTCGTCCAGCCATCCAGATATTCCAGTACCTGGGCGGCTGAATCCTGATATAGCTTGCCTACCCAGTCACTGTTCTCATCCGGGGCACTTCTGATATAGGTATAATCTACCGTATCAGAAAATGCCATATTCAAATACTCACCCTCTTCTGTTGGCACCAGATAGAGATTGATATTATCCTTCACCTCTGTTTCATAACACTTCTCCAGTACCGATTCGATCCCTGCTGCCTGTATGAACGGCTGCTCATCTGTCTTCCCGGCAGCCGAAACATCAAGCGCACTCCCCGGGATCAGGATCATTCCTGCCGCGGCAGAAAGGATCAACTTTTGCTTTATGTGTGTTTTTCCCATATAAAACCTCCTTTATTTTATGTCTTTATCTTTTGTAGGAAGTTCTAAATGTTACACATTTGTTAAATTTATTACATTATCATTATAGCAACAGAGCTATACCTTGTCAACCGATTTTCCTTGATTTTTCATTGACATGAATCGACGATGCGCATAAATATTCATCATGTTACTTCCTCCATCGCATACATCTGTTAATTATTTTGTAATATATTGGCGAAAATATACCTCTCTTATGCTTTTATGGTTTTATTTTTTCAATTTATATATTGACAAACCAGTAAAAGTGTACTATATTTTAATTACAGTAATCGTTATCATTATTGTTTTAATAACGGTTCTCATTTAGATATGAAAGGGGGATTCCCATTGGCAGCTTTAAAGTACAGTCGACAACGAGAATCCATCAAACATTATCTTATGACAACCAAAGAACATCCTACTGCTGACACGGTATACATACATGTCAAAAAAGATTTTCCCAACATCAGTCTCGGGACGGTGTACAGGAATCTGAATCTTCTGACCGATATCGGTGAAGCAGTGAAAATCTCCACGCCGCACGGGGGTGACAGGTTTGACGGAAGGATTGAACCGCACAATCATTTTTTGTGCACAAAATGTGGACGGTTACTGGATTTGGATCTGGATATGCACAGTATTGAAGAGGTCAACCGGCTTGCCGCGGAAAACTTCGACGGCCTCATTACTTCCAGTTCCACATTATTCTATGGTGAATGCAGTGACTGCATTAAAAAGTCATAATAATAAAAATTCAATTAAGAAAAGGAGACAAAGATCATGAAAAAATGGGTATGTACAGTATGTGGTTATGTTTATGAAGGAGAAGCTGCTCCGGCTGAATGTCCGGTATGCCATGCACCGGCTGACAAATTCAAAGAGCAGACAGGCGATCGTGAATGGGCTGCTGAGCACGTTGTGGGCGTTGCACAGGGCGTAAGCGAGGACATCCTTGCTGACCTGAGAGCAAACTTTGAGGGTGAGTGCTCTGAAGTAGGTATGTACCTTGCAATGGCAAGAGTTGCTCACAGAGAAGGATATCCGGAGATCGGCCTGTACTGGGAGAAGGCAGCTTACGAAGAGGCTGAGCACGCTGCTAAATTTGCAGAGCTCCTCGGCGAAGTTGTAACAGACAGCACAAAGAAAAATCTGGAGATGCGTGTAGAGGCTGAGAACGGAGCTACTGCCGGCAAGTTCGACCTTGCTAAACGTGCAAAAGCTGCAAACCTTGATGCAATCCACGATACAGTACACGAGATGGCAAGAGACGAGGCTCGCCACGGAAAAGCATTCGAGGGACTTCTGAAGAGATACTTTGGCTAATCCCTTCTGACTAGCATCCATATTGATTATTGACACTAAAAGCTGTTTCTGATAATTTCATATGCTTCAGAAACAGCTTTCTTATAAGAAAATATTTCCAAAACACAAAATAAGGAGGATCGCAATATGTCTAAATATGCAGGAACAAAAACAGAACAGAATCTCATGGAGGCATTTTCAGGTGAATCACAGGCCCGCAACAAGTATACTTACTATGCGTCTGCTGCAAGAAAAGCCGGATTTGTTCAGATGGCGAATATCTTTGAGGAGACAGCAAATCAGGAAAAAGAGCATGCCAAAATGTGGTTCAAAGAGTTCCACGGCATCGGAAGTGTAGATGAAAATCTTGCAGATGCTGCTGCCGGCGAAAACTATGAGTGGACAGATATGTATAAGAGAATGGCTGAAGAGGCTGAAAACGAAGGATTTCCGGAGCTGGCCGCAAAGTTCCGCGGCGTTGCCCAGGTAGAAGCTGCTCACGAGAAACGCTATCAGAAGCTTCTCGACCACTACCGCCAGGGAAAAACTTTCAAAGACGAAGCTCCCCTTGGCTGGAAATGTAATAACTGCGGATACATCTATGAGGGCGATGAAGCACCGGAGATCTGTCCGGTATGCGCCCACCCGAGAGCTTACTTTGAGAGAAAGGCTGAGAATTACTAAATCTCGACATACAAACAGATATTTGAAGCGGTTTTCAAAAGGGCAATGGTGCGGTCCGCATCATTGCCCTTATCCACTTATATAATTTACTCACAGCTTACTTTTTACTCTGCGTCATCGGAAGCATGGCTGCCCCTGCAATTCCCGGCTCTTCAAGCCGGGCTTCCCTGAATACGACTGACTGCATTCCTTCATGAATCATAGAGCGGTAATATTTCTCCATTTTATCAAAGAAGACATCTTTTCCTTTCATAACCCCGCCGCCCACGACAAACACATGAGGATCTACAACATGTCCGATCGCGCTGAACATCATGGCAAGGTCATAGGACATATCGTCTACGATTTTAAGTGCTTTCTCATCTCCGGATCTGGTCAGATCAAAAATATCACCTGCATGTGAGATCTGTTCTCCGAACACAGCCTTTCCTTTTCGGGTAATCGCAGTCCCGCTTGCTTCATTTTCTACGGCACCGGCATTGAGAATATTATATTTCTTGCGTCCGCGGTCAATACAGATATTTCCAATCTCTCCCGCATGCCCGTTCTGTCCGCTTATCACCTTGTTGTCAATGATAAGCGCGCCGCCGACTCCTGTGGAAATCGTAACATAATAGACGATCGGATAACCTTTTCCTCCGCCTAAGACTGCTTCTCCAAGTCCGGCGACATTTACATCATTATCCATATATGTAGGTTTCTGAAAATGTTTTCGGATATAGTCTGCGATCGGGAATCCAATCAGTTTAGGAAGATTCGTGGATACAATAATCTTCCCGTGAACCGTATCAATGGGGCCGGGAATCCCCAGTCCGATCCCTTCGCACTCCTCATAACCTTCCAGACTCTCGATCAGGGAGATCATGGTTTCCATAACCGGTTCAGCGCCTCTCTCAGGGTGGCTCTCTGCTTTCTTTATCTGAAGGATCGTTCCATCCTCATTCACGACCGCCGCCCGTATATTAGTCCCTCCAAGATCAACTCCGATAAATTTACTCATAATTCCACCTCGTTTTTTCTTTTATTGTAATCTTAATCTTTGGTTCACGCGCTTTCAACCCCTTATCGCGCCTGACATATATTGAATTTTTACGCCTCGTCCACTATCCTCTTTCCACTATAGCAAGTTTATCCCTCCGGCTCATCTGCTTGATTTCCCACTCCCGTCGCATTGCTTCTTCCTTTGTGGAAAACTCCTCATAATATACCAAAACAACCGGACGCCGGGGCTTCGTATATTTCGCGCCCTTTCCGTCATTATGATCTTTTATGCGTTTTTCAAGATTGTTTGTCCACCCGGTGTAGAGTGTCCCGTCACTGCAGCGGACAATATATGTATAATTCATAAATATCTGCCATCCTCCTGTACATATTTTACTCCGTCCGTCCTCTGCCGTCCAGTTCGATTCCGCTTCGCTCCATCTCGCTGCGGGCTTTCGCCCCGCACGGCCCCTTCCCGCCGTCCGCATTGCGCCGTCCAGTTCGATTCCGCTTTGCTCCATCTCACTGCGGGCTTTCGCCCTATGAAAAAAGGAAGGAAGCTTCGTTTGTAAGTATACTTACACGAAGGTTCCTTCCTTTTTTCGCACGGCTCAATGCTATTCCATAAAATTCATCGGGTCGACGGGGGCGCCGTCTTTTAGGAGCTGGAAGTACAGATTCGGCCCTTCTATGCTGTAATATTTTGTGGGTTCATTTAAATTGCCGATCATTTCTCCGGCATTCACGTAGTCCCCGACAGCAAGAGGAACATCTGTGAGCTGTCCGTAGACCGCGGTATAGCCGTTTCCCATATCCAGACTGACAGTTGTGCCTGTCTGTGCCGTCTCTTCAATATTGGTCACGATCCCTGCTGCGGAAGCATTGATCGTCTCCCCGACTTCACCGCCGATGATCATGGCGGGATTATACCTGTACTGCTCCAAAGTCTGGAAAAATACGGTCTGATCCATACTGTACCCCATGATCACCGCGCCGCTGGCAGGCCATGTAAGAACGCTGTCTTCCGAAAACCATACGCTTGATGTATCCGCTCCCGAGGCTTCTGCTCCGTCAAAGGAACTGTCATCAGCTCCATCCTGCTGCCCCTCCTGCACATCCGCGGCATTCAGCCCGCCACTGTCTGACATATCGTCCTCTGTTTCCGTGTCATCTTCGGCCTCCGGGAGTACGATATCATCTGTTGTTGTCTCTTCTGTTTCATCCTTTGCAAGCTTTTCTGCCTGTTCTTCTGCTTTTGCCATCTGCTCGTCAATGTCTTTCTGATAGTTGTTGAAAGTATAGGCCCCTACCAGTGCTATAACCGCGACGAAGCAGATCACAATACCAACCGCAGCGCCTCTTCCTTTTAAGAAGGAGGGTCTTTCATTCTTATTCATTATCATCACCTCTGGCTATATTTTTGCCAGAAAATGACCGTATTATTCTGCGCTTTCAAAAAGATGTTCCATAAATAACAGTATCCGAAGATTTAATAAAGTTCCGTCTCCTGAATATCCTTCCGCATCTCTGTTCCTTCAAAAAAGAAGGAAAGAATCTCCTCAAATGTCTTCCCTTCTTCATCCATCTTTTCCGCAGTCCACAGGCTCATTCCCATTCCGTGCCCGTTCCCTGTTGTCGTAATCTTTATCGCTAATTCTTTATCATTTCCCTGCTCTTCTTCCGCAGGCTCGCTGAATGAAAAGGCGCTGGACGGAAGGGACAATGCATCCCTGAACTGATCCCCCGTACATACAGTATCCCCGATCCGGAGCTCGCTCACATATCCGGCAGAATCGTATGCCTTGATCTCAAAATCCGCAAACGAATATCCCTTTTCCGCCTGTTCGCCATCTGCTGCGGCCACAAGGAAATCCCGGCACTTTTCCTGGATCTCACTGTATGAAAAAGTAAAGACCTGGACTTCGTCCCCCGCCTCTTTATCCGCAGGGCATTCCCTCACTGCTACGTAAGGATACTCTTCTGTTCCTATAACTTCTGACGCGCTCCTAGTCTTACCGCAGCTGGACTGATGGAACGGAGTCCATGCGTATCCCTCTCCATACATGAGTACCGTATCATCCGTCTGCTCAACAGCACGGACATACTTTTCATAATTTTCTTCTGCCTCCTCGGACTTCCACTGCTTCTGCATTTCTTCCCGCGACAGATATCCCATTGTCAGGATCTTGTCCTCCGAATTTTCCAGCTCACGGTATATCTGTGTCCTGACGATCACTGCCTGCGCCTTCATCGCTTCCTCTCCATAATCCACCGGCATCTCTTTTGCAAGTACTCCCGCCAGATATTCTGTCCATCCGATCTCAACGACTCCAT
The DNA here is from genome assembly GCA_019116185.1 of Candidatus Mediterraneibacter stercorigallinarum. Taxonomy (GTDB): domain Bacteria; phylum Bacillota; class Clostridia; order Lachnospirales; family Lachnospiraceae; genus Mediterraneibacter; species Mediterraneibacter stercorigallinarum. Next base: position 9,556 of record DXCD01000224.1, on the reverse strand, counting down.
CAGCTTCCTGTGTATCAGGAACTTTTACTTTCACATAAAAAGAACCTCTGCTGTCCCCTGCCGTAACATCCGCTCCATTTACAAACACAGATACAACATAAGGAAGCAGAATAATGATCACAAGAAACGCGGCGACAGACTTAAGCTTCTGCTCTATGATATATCGCTTCATAAAAAACAGCCCTCCATATTTTATTATATGAAGAGCTGTCTTCTCACATTCCTCTATCTGATTAGAGTTCATTCTCCTCCCAAGCCATCGGCGTATCATGTTCTTCCCGCTTCTCAGGCTGAATCACCGGCTCAGCGGCTTCCGGACCAGCCGGCTGACTCACTGCTTCAGCTGCTTCCTGCTCTGCCGGTTTGATCACCGAATCAGGCTGTTCCGGTTCTGCCGGCTTAACCGGCGGCACGGACATATCAGCGCCGTACATTGTCTCTGGATTTCCCGATGATATCGGAGCTGCCGGATTTACCGGCGGAACCGGGCTGCCCGGATTTACCGGCGGAATCGGTGCCGGTGGCGGAGTCAGCTTAGGCTCCATGCCCGGATTAAAGTCTCTGTTTCTCATCACAAAGAAGCAGAATGCTTCATAAAGCGGAACCGCAACCGACAGCACCGCGTGTACAGTCGGCATATTTCCTTTGGTAAACCGCTCCAGAATCTGTTTATCTATCAGAACTGTAAGCGCCATCTGCGCCGCGCTGAGAGCAACCGCTGCCACAAGCAGAACCGTGTACATCAGGATCCCCAGAATTGCCGCCACTCCCAGACCACTGCCGCTGACTGCCTGAGCAGCCGCGCCTAAACCTGCAACCAGCATGATAAGAACCACGAATATCCCCATAAGAACACTTGATATAATCGGAATAACCAAATTCCATATCCCCGGGTTTTTAATCTTTTTATCCTTCAGGGTAATCTCTCCTGCAAGTTCTCCCCTGAAATACTCCCTTGCATAAGGAATGAAAGCCAGCCAGGGATATTCTCTGCCCATCCGCTTTCCGATCGTATACAATCCGATCGAGTGGAAAATATAACCGACCAGTGCAAAGATAACAACCATCGCCAGGATAATGAGGTAGATCGCCGCGATCGCCTCCAACACGTTTTCGCCGCTGTGCCTGATCGGATAGTCATATTCATAATTGTAACGATAATCCATTTATAATGCCTCCGTTCTTTTCTGAATCTGTCTTTTTCCCCGCCTCTGTACTTCCTCTCCCTGATTCCTCTGATACCATCCCTGCAGCGCTATTTTTATAAAACATTCCGGTTTATAACGCCGATCCTATATATTCTAATCCTCCTGCCCGGACGGAACTTCTACCTTCTCCAGATGCCAGATGTCTTCCACATACTCCTCGATCGTTCTGTCGGATGAGAATTTACCGCTGCATGCAGTCTGCATCATCGCCATCTTTGACCATCTCTGCTGATCTCTGTACGCCTCTTCCACCCTCTTCTGGGCATCCGCATAGGAACGGAAATCTTTCAGGATAAAATACATATCTGCCCTGTCCGTGCTCTGTGTATTGAGCAGTGAATTGTAGAGATTCTTATACATATTATGGTCGCCATGTGAATATGTGCCGTCCATGAGCTGATCCACCACGCGCTTCAGCTCCCAGTCGTTAAAGTAAATATCCTGCGGGTGGTAGCCTCCGTTGTTCTCGTAGTTGATGACCTCCTCAGAGCTCAGGCCGAAGATAAATGCATTCTCCTCGCCGACCTCCTGCACGATCTCCACATTCGCGCCGTCCATTGTTCCGAGAGTCGGCGCGCCGTTTAACATGAACTTCATGTTTCCTGTACCGGACGCCTCTTTGGAAGCTGTGGAAATCTGCTCGCTCACATCTGCCGCGGCAAATATGATCTCCGCGTTGGATACACGGTAGTCCTCAATGAACACGACTTTCAGCTTGCCATTGATGCTGCGGTCATTATTCACCACATCGGCAACGGAATTGATCAGCTTGATCGTCTCCTTCGCCCTCAGGTATCCTGCCGCTGCCTTCGCGCCGAAGATAAATGTCCTCGGATAGAAGGAGATCTCCGGATGCTCTTTGATCTGATTGTACAGATACATAATATGCAGGATGTTCAGGAACTGGCGCTTATACTCATGAAGACGCTTTACCTGCACATCGAAGATAGAGCGCGGGTCAACATCAATGCCGTTATGTTCCTTAATGTATTTTGCCAGGCGCACCTTATTCTGGTACTTGATCTGCATGAACTCACGCCTTGCATTCTCATCATTTACGTACGGTTTCAGATTCGCGATCTTGGACAGGTCCGTGATCCAGCCGTCGCCGATCTTGTCTGTGATCCAGTCAGCCAGCAGCGGGTTGCCGTGCGCCAGGAAACGCCTCTGGGTGATGCCGTTTGTCTTATTGTTGAATTTCTCAGGCATCATCTGATAGAAGTCTTTGAGCTCCTGGTTCTTAAGGATCTCTGTGTGGAGCTTTGCAACGCCGTTTACAGAGAATCCTGCGATGATCGCCATGTTCGCCATACGAACCTGGCCGTCCATGAGGATCGCCATCTTCTTCACTTTGTCCTCATTTCCCGGGTACATCTCGCGCACCTGGATGAGGAAGCGGCGGTCGATCTCCTGCACGATCTGATAGATACGCGGAAGAAGTCTGGAGAACAGGTCAATGGGCCATTTCTCAAGAGCCTCTGCCATGATCGTATGGTTCGTGTAAGCGCAGGTCTTAGATGTTACTTCCCACGCCTCTTCCCAGTTCAGCCCTTCCTGGTCGATCAGAAGACGCATCAGCTCCGGAACCGCAACAGTAGGATGAGTATCATTCATCTGGATAACCACTTTTTCATGCAGCTTGCGGATATCGTCGTGTTTCTTCTTATATTTCGCGATCAGCGCCTGAAGGCTTGCGGAGATGAAGAAATACTGCTGTTTCAGACGCAGCTCTTTTCCGGAATAGTGGTTGTCATTCGGGTAGAGGACGTCAACGATCAGCTTTGCCAGGTTCTCCTGCTCCACTGCCTTGTGGTAGTTTCCTCTGTCAAACTCATCCAGCTTAAAGTCTGTGATCGCCTTGGCATCCCACACGCGGAGCGTGTTTACCACATGGTTGCCGTAACCTACGATCGGCATATCATACGGGATCGCAAGAACTGACTCGTAGTTTTCCTGGATAAATTTATCCTTGCCTGTGACAGGGTCTTTCTCAAAACGGATGTTTCCGCCGAAACGTACTTCCTTTGCATATTCTTCCCTGCGGAGTTCGAATGGGTTGCCCTCCTTCAGCCAGTCGTCCGGCACTTCCTTCTGGTAGCCGTTCTCAATCTTCTGCTTGAACATTCCGTAACGGTAACGGATACCGCAGCCGTATGCCGGATAGTTCAGGGTTGCCAGAGAATCAAGGAAACATGCCGCAAGCCTGCCTAAACCGCCGTTTCCAAGCGCTGCATCCGGCTCCTGGTCCTCGATCACATTCAGGTCAATACCCATTTCTTCCAGCGCTTCCTTGACATCTTTGTACGCTGTCATGTTGATCAGATTGTTCCCCAGGGCGCGGCCCATAAGGAACTCCATTGACATGTAGTATACGGTCTTTGCATCTGCCTTGTCGTACGCTTTCTGCGTTGCAAACCAGTCGTCAAAAATAACATCCTTCACCGCATAGGATACAGCCTGGAAGATCTGCTGAGGGGTTGCCTCCTCAATGGTCTTCCTGTACAGAGTCTTGATATTCTCTTTTACTGTCTGTTTAAAGGTTTCTTTTTCTAATCTTTTGCTGAACATTTCTTTATTTTCCTTCCTTTTCCACGCCCATTGCAACTGCTTCACCATTGATCTTCCACTCCTTTACGAAGCCTGCCGGCTCTGCCTTCACAACCTCGTCAGCGAGCACTTCGCCGCTGATCTCTCCTGCGTATTTCTCAAAGACTGCTTCTGCCTTCTCTGTCCCGTTGTATGTCACCCGGATCCGGTCCATGACCTCGAAGTCTGCTTCTTTTCTCATTGTCTGGATCTTGCTGATGATCTCGCGGACAAAGCCTTCCTCAAGGAGCTCCGGTGTCAGGTTCGTATCAAGGACAACTGTGATGCCGTTATCATTTTCGGATACATAGCCATCCATCTGCGCTGTATCGATCAGCAGATCCTCTTTGAAGAGCGTGATCTCCTGCCCGTTTACATCCAGCTTAAGGGCGCCGGTCTCATTGACCTCGTCCATGGCGGCGTTTCCGTCCACAGCGTCAAGAGCAGCTTTGATGCCTCCTAACATTTTACCATATTTCGGTCCGACTGTCTTTAACTGCGGTTTAAATGTGTATGAAGTAAAGTCTCTGACATCATCTGTAAATTTAACATTCTTCACATTCAGTTCATCTGCCACGATCTCCTGGTAGAACTCAGAAAGGTCAAATCCGGCTTTGACGAACATCTGCCCGATCGGCTGACGGTTCTTGATATTGGACACATTTCTGCAGGCGCGTCCCATGACAACCAGCTTCAGGACATGATCCATGTTCTCTTCCAGCTCTTTGTCGATCTGGTCCTCATGGACTTCCGGGAAGAGGCACAGATGGATGCTCTCCGGCGCATCAGCGTCAATGCTGCGGACAAGATTCTGATAGATCTCCTCTGTCATGAACGGGATCATCGGCGCTGCTGCCTTGGATACTGTGACAAGAGCTGTATACAGTGTCATGTATGCATTGATCTTATCCTGCTCCATGCCTTTTGCCCAGAAACGCTCGCGGCTTCTTCTTACATACCAGTTGCTCATATCATCCACGAACTCCTGGAGCGCTCTCGCTGCCTCCGGGATGCGGTAGTTTCCAAGATTTCCGTCCACCTCTTTTACCATGGTGTTCATCTTGGAGAGCAGCCACTTATCCATCACGGACAGTTTATCATATTCCAGTGTATATTTTGTGGCGTCAAAGTTATCAATATTCGCATAGAGCACGAAGAACGCATAGGTGTTCCACAATGTGCCCATGAACTTCCTCTGTCCCTCAACGACCGCCTTGCCGTGGAAGCGGTTTGGCAGCCACGGAGCGCTGTTCACGTAGAAGTACCAGCGGATCGCGTCCGCGCCGTATTTCTCAAGCGCCTCAAAAGGATCCACTGCATTTCCCTTGGACTTGCTCATCTTCTGTCCGTTCTCATCCTGCACATGTCCGAGGACAATGACATTCTTGTACGGAGCCTTGTTGAAGATCAGCGTGGAGATCGCCAGGAGTGAGTAGAACCAGCCTCTCGTCTGGTCAACCGCCTCGGAGATAAAGTCTGCCGGGAACTGCTTCTCAAAAAGCTTTTTGTTCTCAAACGGATAGTGATGCTGTGCGAACGGCATGGAGCCGCTGTCAAACCAGCAGTCGATCACTTCCGGCACGCGATGCATCTCTTTGCCGCACTCCGGGCACTTAACGGTCACTGCATCGATGTACGGACGGTGCAGTTCGATATCATCCGGACAGTTATCGGACATCTCTTTGAGCTCTGCGATGCTTCCAATGGAATGCATGTGTCCGCACTCGCACTCCCAGATATTCAGCGGAGTTCCCCAGTAACGGTTACGGCTGATGCCCCAATCCTGGACATTCTCGATCCAGTCGCCGAAACGTCCCTTTCCGATGCTCTCTGGAATCCAGTTGATGGTGTTGTTGTTCGCGATCAGGTCATCGCGTACTGCTGTCATCTTGATAAACCATGACTCACGCGCATAGTAGATCAGCGGGGTATCGCATCTCCAGCAGTGCGGATAGCTGTGCTCGAACTTCGGCGCGTCGTAGAGAAGCCCTCTGGCATCCAGATCCTTCAGTACTTCCGGATCTGCTTTCTTTACGAACAAGCCTGCAAACGGCGTGGACTCCGCCATATTTCCTTTTTCATCTACAAGCTGAACAAACGGAAGATCATATTTTCTTCCTACATTTGCATCATCTTCACCAAATGCCGGGGCAATGTGCACCACTCCGGTACCGTCTGTCAGTGTGACATACTCGTCGCACACAACATAGAATGCTTTCTTGTTCTGCTTCGCCGCAGCATCCGCAGAGCACTGGAAGAGCGGCTCATACTCCTTGTGCTCCAGCTCGCTTCCTTTGTATGTCTCCAGCACTTCGTATGCCGGCTTCCCTTCTTCGCCAAGTTTTCCAAGAACTGTGTCCAGAAGCGCGCATGCCATATAATAAGTATATCCGTCTGCCGCTTTGACCTTCGCGTAATCCTCTTTCGGATTCACACAGAGCGCCAGGTTGGACGGCAGTGTCCACGGTGTCGTTGTCCATGCAAGGATATATGCGTCCTCGTCCTTTACCTTAAATCTTACGATAGCGGAGCGCTCCTTGACATCCTTGTATCCCTGTGCCACTTCCTGCGCGGAAAGAGGCGTACCGCAGCGCGGGCAGTAGGGAACGATCTTGAAGCCCTTGTAGAGCAGTCCCTTCTCCCAGATCTGCTTTAATGCCCACCACTCGGACTCGATAAAGGAATTGTGATAGGTTACATATGGGTGCTCCATGTCAGCCCAGAATCCGACCGTGCCGGAGAAATCCTCCCACATGCCTTTGTATTTCCATACGCTTTCTTTACATTTGTCAATGAACGGTTCCAGACCGTATTCCTCGATCTGCTCTTTCCCGTCCAGCCCGAGGGCTTTCTCCACTTCCAGCTCAACCGGAAGCCCGTGGGTATCCCAGCCCGCTTTCCTCGGAACCATATATCCCTTCATGGTGCGGTATCTCGGGATCATGTCCTTGATGACACGGGTCAGCACATGGCCGATGTGCGGTTTCCCGTTCGCGGTCGGAGGACCGTCGTAGAAAATGTAGTCCGGACATCCTTCGCGTTCTTCAATACTCTTCTCAAAGATGTGGTTGTCATCCCAAAATTTCTCAACTTCTTTTTCTCTGCCAACAAAATTCATGTCAGTTGAAACTTTCTTATACATGCTGATTTTCCTTTCTGTAATGGTCTGTCTTTTTTCCTTTATCTGCCGGGAATGGAAGGTGTCCTGCTCTGAGCGAGCCGTGCACAGCGGATATATCCTTCCGCACGGCGGCTTTCCCCTCGCCACAGCCACCTCATTCTCCACAGATAAAAAGGCTTCCGTCCGTAAAAGGACGAAAGCCTGCTGTTCTCTCGTTTTAACCACCTGTTACAACATACTTGGAGCCTTTTCAACATGAAGCTCCGCATATGGCGTCCCTTAACGGGGGACAAGCGTCAGATCTTACTCCTGCGGCGTCTGCATGCTGTGCGGGTCTGTCACGATCCTCGTCAAAATGCGTCTGCCTTTCGTTTCGGATACCGCGGCTCGGGAGTGATATTCGAAAACCTGCTACTTGTACCGGGCTTGCACCGTCCCCGGCTCGCTGCGACGTTCGGAAGGTCTCTACTGTCTCCGTTATCACCTTTGCTCTTTGAATTTATGCACATAGCTATTATAAGCGCCCGGATGGGGAAACGTCAAGAGATTTTCTTGCAGTAGTCTGATTGGGGACGTAGTAAAATTCGATTTTACTACGTCCCCAATCAAGTTTCACCCTGTCCCTTTTTATAGTTTTTTCACGAACAGTGCTCGTATCGCATTGAGCACTGCTATTATCATAACTCCCACATCCGCAAAGATCGCAAGCCACATATTGGCGATACCCGCCGCGCCCAGTACAAGGCAGATCAGCTTAATACCTATGGCAAACCAGATATTTTCGTATACGATACGCAGACATTTTCTGGAGATGCGGATTGCCTTTGCTATCTTCATCGGATCATCATCCATCAGGACGATGTCCGCAGCTTCGATAGCCGCGTCAGAGCCCATGGCGCCCATGGCGATGCCGATGTCAGCCCGTGAAAGGACCGGCGCGTCATTGATGCCGTCGCCTACGAACGCGAGTTTCGCTTTCTCCGGCTTTTCTGCCAGGAGTTCTTCTACCTTATCCACTTTATCCGCAGGCAGGAGCTCGCTGTACACCTGGTCAATACCAAGCAAGGATGCTGCCTGCTCCGCCACGTTCCGGGTGTCTCCTGTGAGCATGACTGTCTTCTGTACTCCCGCTGCTTTCAGCGCTGTCACCGCTTCTTTCGCATGCGGCTTCACAATGTCTGAGATCACGATATGTCCGGCATAGGTCCCATTCACAGCCATGTGGATAATCGTCCCGATACTGTGGCAGTCTATATAATCAATGCCCAAGCGCTTCATGAGCTTCGTGTTGCCTGCCGCCACAGTGATGCCGTCAACCACAGCCGTCACTCCGTTTCCACTGATCTCCTTGATATCTGACACTCTGGACCTGTCGAGCTCTTTCCCATATGCGCGCTGGAGACTCTTGCTGATCGGATGGGAGGACGCGCACTCGGCAAGAGCTGCGTACTCCAGCAGCTTCTCATCCTCCATCTTATTGTGATGGATTCCGTCCACTTCAAACACGCCCCGGGTCATGGTACCGGTCTTGTCAAATACCACGTATTTCGTCTGAGCCAATGTCTCCAGATAATTGGAGCCTTTCACCAGCACTCCCTCATTGCTGGCGCCGCCGATCCCTGCAAAGAAACTTAGCGGGATACTGATCACCAGCGCGCACGGGCAGCTTATAACGAGGAATGTAAGCGCGCGGTAGATCCATGTCTCCCAGTCCGGTCCCATGCCGAGGGCAGCCATCCGCACCAGGGGCGGCAGAACTGCCAGGGCGATAGCGCTGTACACCACCGCCGGGGTGTAGATCCGGGCAAATTTTGTGATAAACTGCTCAGATTTTGACTTTCTGGAGCTTGCATTTTCCACCAGATCCAGAATCTTTGATACCGTAGATTCCCCGAACTCTTTCGTGGTGCGAATCTTAAGCACTCCTGTCATATTAATACATCCGCTTAAAACTTCGTCGCCCTCATGTACTTCCCGCGGCAGGCTCTCCCCGGTGAGGGCGCTTGTATTCAGCGCCGTGTCCCCCTCCAGGATCATGCCGTCTATGGGCACCTTTTCCCCGGGCTGCACCACGATCACAGAGCCGGGCCCCACCTCGTCAGGATCGACCTGCTCCAGCTTCCCGTCCCTCTCGACATTTGCATAATCCGGACGGATATCCATGAGCTCGCTGATATTTCTGCGGCTCTTTCCGACCGCATAACTCTGAAACCATTCCCCCACCTGATAGAACAGCATGACCGCGATCGCCTCTGTATAATCTCCACTGTCCGTCAGAGCGATAATGACCGCCCCGATAGTCGCGACCGCCATCAAAAGGCTTTCATCGAAGGGCTGCCGGTTCTTGATCCCCTTAAATGCTTTGATCAGGATGTCATATCCGATGATCAAATAAGGCACCAGATATAGGACAAATCTGGCATATCCCTGAACAGGGACAAAATGAAGCGCGATCATGAGCGCTGCTGCGATAATGATTCGTACCAGCATTTTTTTCTGTTTTTTACTCATGTGCTTTCCCCTTTCCTTTAAATAATTAAATAATTTTTTAATTAATTTTGTCAGAAAGAGAGCCGTCTCCCCGGCTCTCACAAATCTTTCTGCGGGTTCTCACTTGTTCGCATGCTCTCACAAAAGATCT
>DXCD01000223.1 GCA_019116185.1 Candidatus Mediterraneibacter stercorigallinarum | reverse complement strand
CCGGTGTCTTCTCAACCAGAAGGCTTTTTGCCTCACTCAGAGCTGCCACCGCGTCATCAACTGTCTGCTGATCTGCTTCGGACAATGTTTCGTCTGCAAAGACTGCCTGCGCGGATGCAAGCGCCGTGCGGAATGCTGCCGCAGACTCGTCCGTATACCGGCTCAGATCAAGTCCTGCCGCTTCGTTGAGAAGATCTTCCAGCGCGTCTTTATCAGCTTTCAGCCTCAGATTCTCCATGGCTGTCACCAGCGCATCCCACGCGTTGTCAACATCCCCCTGAAGTACATCACTGTCTGCCAGTACTTCCTTTGCCGCTGCAAGGGCGTCTGCGAATTCCTTCTGACCAGCTTCCACGTATTTGCTCAGGTCAATCATATCGCCAAGCTCCACTGCCATCTCAAGGTCTGTCTTGTCTGCCGCTTTCATCTCAAGCGCGTGGATCGCCTTCACCAGCTTCAGGGTGGCATTCATGACTTCCTCCCTGGAGGCATGCGCGTCTGCCATCACTGCTTCACCCTCAGTAATCGCTTCATTAAACAGATCTTTGATAGACTGTACACAGTCGTCCACATCGCCGTTGGCAAGATGTTCTTTTGCACTGTTGAGGAAGTATTCCAGAGTAGTCTTGCTGACATTCTCAGGCTCTTCCGCCTCCTTCAGAGTGATATCGAATTTGTCAAGCTGCGGGGATTTCCCTGCCGGTCCGGTAAATACCCAGGTACCCTCGCCTGCTTCCGTGACCACGATCTCGAATTCTTTCGTCTTCGGGGCTCCGGCTGTGCTGGACGCTCCCGCGTCAACAGTTCCGCTCTCGATCAGCCCTTCCGGCTCGCTGCTCCAGCTCAGCTGATTGGCCATCGATCCGCTCTTATATGTAACTGTCACCTGATAGGTTCCTGCCACAGGAGCATTGTAATAATACTTCACCACGTCTCCTGCATTGATCGCGTCCACAAACTGTCCGCCGCTTGCCCAGTCCGCGTCCGTCACTACGCAGGGCCATCCATTGTCATTGCTCTCATCATTGATGATCTCAGATGCGAGTTCTGCTTCAAGTGCTGCTGATGCTCCCACTTCTGCCGGGAACTGGAACCGGTTGTCCTCTGTATATTTCTCAAGCGCGAACTCAGCCTCGATGGATGCGTCAGCTGACACATTCTCAAATGTATACTCTGTTACAGCTCCTACGGATACGCCGTCAACTTTAACGTCCTTGACCTTGTATCCCGCATCCGGCGTGATCGCGAACGTCTGGTTCTCCCCTTCAGTCACAGTCACTTCACCGCTCGGACTGATGCTTCCGTGTTCTCCCGCTGACGCGGTAATGGTGTACTCCTGCGCGATAACCTCAACCAGCCTGACATCAAACTTGTCCATCTGCGGAGCTTCTTCTGCGCCGCCCCTGATGATCCACTCAACCAGGCCGGCTGTTGGAATCTCGAGTGTAAATACTGCCTGCTTTGTTCCCTCTGCCGTGCTGGAAGCCCCTGCGCTCACACTGCCCGCGGTAATATTTCCCACAGGGTCGCTTGTATAAACAATACTGTTCGCGAGATTACCGCTCCGATAACTGAGTGTAACCTCATACCTTCCGGCTTTCTGTACATCCAGATAATAAGAAACTGTATCCAGGCTCTTCACTGCATCTACGCCTTTGCCGCCGCTCGCCCATCCGAAATCAGCGACTGTCGCCGGCCATCCGTCATCATCCGCTGTATTATTCTCAACAGCACCGGTTTCTGCTTCTATTGTCACGGTTTCACCGACAACAACAGGTAATTCGATTCCCCCGGCTCTTACCAGATTTCTGTAAGCGGCATTCAGGTCATTGTATGCTTTTAAGATAGCGTCAACTCCATCGTCATCCTGTACTGCCTTTGCCGCTTCCAGGGCAGCGGTAAGCGCTGCATAAGAATCACTCGTATATCCTGTATTCGGGACATCTGTCGCTGCGATCAGCGCTTTCAGTTCCGTTGTATCGCTGTGATGTCTCTCCGCGTCTTTGATCGTGACATTGACCGCAGAATTTTCGCCCTGGATCGCTTTCCCTGCTCCCTCAGTGCTGTTAATGTCCATTGTCACGGTAAAGTTCGTATCGCCTTTGTCCGCGCCGGTGGCTGTTCCGTCAACCCGCTTCGTTGTAACCGTCACTTCCTTGTAAGTCTCGCCATCTTCAAAGACCACGTTCTGCGGCTCTGTATCAAAGAAGTTCTGAACCGCTGTTCCCGGCTCAAAATTAACCGTCACATCCACTCTGCCGCTGCTGCCGCCCACGCGGTATAATCCGAGCGTATAGACCTCATCTTCTTCCATCGTCAGCGCTGTTGTCTCGAAATTCAGCATGCCCGCGCCCTGATTATTTAAGTATCCTGCCGCATCCAGACCGACTGCCCCGTCTCCGACAACGGTAATGGCTACAGTATGTTCCCCGTATTCGAGTGTATCGCTGGCATACAGAAGAGCATTTGTATCTCTTGTACTGCTATGAGTATTTATCAGCGCCGCTTCTGTACCGTCAATGGTAATCCGTGCAGACCCGTGATTCGGATCCTGTGTGCCGTATAAGAAGAACCTGCTTCCTGTAAATGTAAAGCTTGCCGCTGCATTCGCCGCGCTTGTATACATGCTTGTGCTGTTGTGGCAGTCATTTATCGTCTCAGCAGTCCAATTCCCGGATTTTTCCATTTCTGTATTGTCGATCGCAGTCAGTCCGTTTAACACTACCGGTTTGTCGCCAAATAAGTCTCCTGCGGCATATACTTCTACCGTGCTGATCTCCGGCAGCTTATCATTGTAAGAATCCACAGTGATCTTAATGTCCGTTGCCGTGACTTCCACTCCGCTTACCAGGCGCTTAGAACCGATCGTAGCGCCGCTGCCGAAAGACTGCCACTCATCGGATTCGCCGGTCCGGTATTCTACTGTAAAACTCTCGATCCTCTGTCCGTTCTGGATCGCTTCTTCAATAGATACCACATTAAATGTAGTCGGCTCATTGAATGACACTAACAAGGAGGATGTTCCCTCGCCGCTCTCGGGCGCCCAGAACGTATCATCATTGCCGTCAAGGACATTCATCGGCGAATAGTCAGCATCATTTCCATAGACAGATTCTGCCTTGGCGGATGCCAGCTCTGAATCTGCCAGATTTTCGTCAAACGCATTCTGAACTGCTGTTCCGAATTCAAGGGTTTCGCTTTGATCGCGTCATCTACCGTACCATCTGTATTAGGCGGGATATTCAGCAGGTAAGTAGCATTATGCCCGATCGAATTCATGTACATGTCGATCAGGTTTTCCAGGGATTTTGGTGTCTTCTTATTATTTCCCCAGAACCAGCCGCTGGTAATGCGCGCGTCTGCTTCCGGGACTACCCACATATCTCCATCCGGATATCCGACAGAATATCCGCCTGTGATATTGTCATCATAATTCTGGTTGTTCGCCGGATTGTTATACCCCGGTTCGTCGCTTCTGTCGCGGATCTGGGCCCATGTCTCATCAGCCGCATAGCCATTTTCATTGCCGATCCATCTGACATCCGTATGCTCATTACACTGCATTAACAGGCAGTCCTCGCCCTCGACTTCTGCGATCGTCTCTGCCCATCTGTCGGTGTCATATGTCTGATACTGGCTGCCGCTTCCCTTTGCCCCGTCCATCCAGACTTCCACAAATTCTCCGGCATTCCCGTATTTGTCGCTTCCCAGTATCTCCGTCAATTGATTCACGTAGAAATCATTATAATCGCCCTCTGACGAATCGCCATATGACGGCTCATGGATATCCCATGGCGATAAATACAGTCCCATGTCTATATCATATTTTGTGCAGGCTTCCGAAACTTCCGCCAGTATATCTCCCTGTCCGTCTTTGTACTTTGTCAGGGATCCCATATCAAAATCCGTATACCCGCTCTGCCAGATACAGAACCCGTCATGGTGCTTTGCCGTGATGATCAGACGCTTAAACCCGGCATCTTTGATCATCTTCACATAGCCGTCTGCATCAAATTCAAAGTCATCCGGCATATTCCGGAATATCTCATTTACATCATTTCCGTAATGCTCGCCCCATTCAATTTCATTGAATGTATTCGGGCCGAAATGCATAAAAGCTGCCAGCCCGTCTCTCTGATAAGCCAGCTGGCTTTCTGATGGGAGTATCTCATCCTTTGCCGGAGCTTCTGTCTCCCCTGTCAGCTCTTCATCGCTGACCCACTCTTCTGCTGCCTCGACCTGCCTCATTCCGCCGTAGCCGCCGAAGGTTGCCGCAGCCACAGCCCCGACCATAAGGACAGCCAGACTTTTTACTGTTTTGTTTTTCACACTTTTTCTCCTTTCCACCCTGCGTTTCGTTTCTGTGAATCGAAACGTTTCAATCGACAGTTAATAATATTTTAACATAATTTTCCTGTCCACTCAATATTTCATAATCATTTCGCACAATTTATAAGAGAGTTTTAGAACCTGTTTTGTATATATTCAACAACTTCTGCCGCTTTTCTCACCTGCTCTGCATCCGTCTGCCAGATTTCAAATTCGCTGAATCCGGGGATGCCCATCGGCACGCCCTCCCGCCGGAATTCCATCCGGCTGTCAATAACCTTTTTCCCGGACATATGGAACGCCTTCACTCCTGTATACGCCGCCAGATCGGCGATCACATCCGGTCTGATTCCTGCTCCTGCCAGAATGTTCATGCGTCCGTCCGCTCTCTTCACAAGTTCCGCAAGCATTTTCCGCCCCTCCCAGGCAGAACTCTTCTGTCCGCTTGTAAGGATGGTGTCAATCCCCAGGGAAATGCACTGATCCAGTGCCTCAAAAGGATCCCTGCACACATCAAACGCCCTGTGCATAGTGATGCCGATCTCTCCTGCCGCCTTGACCAGCTCGGTCATCTGCTCCATATTCAGCGTCCCGTCCGGCTGCAGAATCCCGATAACCACGCCGTCCGCGCCAAGATCCCTGAACTGTTCCACCTCTTCCTTCAATGTCTGGAATTCATATTCATCATAGCAAAAGTCGCCGAACCTTGGGCGCAGCAATACCCTGATCTTCAGATCTGTGTTCCGCTTTACCTTCCGGAACATTGCAGGCGAGGGCGACAATCCGCCGATCACCAGCCCCGAGCACAGCTCTACCCGGTCAGCCCCGCCCTCCTGGGCGGCAATTGCAGAACGGACACTGTCCGCACAAACCTCAAGTAAATATGACATGTCTGCTCCTTTCTGAATTTTCTGATAATATTACGAAAAGGGGTCAGACCCCTCTTCAGAGGGGTCTGACCCCTTTTAACGCCATTTTCAGAATATTTCCAATTTATCTCGGGATCTTTGACAGCGCCGCGCTGTCACCTACGATCACTACATCATTATGCAGCTGAAGGATTGATGCCGGAACTTCCGGTGTCACCGGTCCGAAAAATGCCTTTGCAACGATATCAGCCTTTGCCTCGCCATTTACGATGAGAAGGATTTTTTTCGCTTTCATGATCGTACCGATACCCATAGTATATGCCTGTCTCGGAACATCATCCGCGGAAGCGAAGAATCTCTTGTTCGCCTCAATGGTGCTCTCTGTCAGATCTACACAGTGTGTTGTCTGAGCAAAAGAACTGTCCGGCTCGTTGAATCCGATGTGTCCGTTATGGCCAAGGCCAAGGAGTTGGATGTCCACGCCGCCCATGGACTCGATCAGCTTCTCATATCTCGCGCACTCTTTCTCTGCATCCGGCTCTGTGCCGTCCGGAACATTTGTGTTCTCCGGTTTGATATTCACGCGGTCAAACAGATGCTCATGCATGAAGTAGTAGTAGCTCTGGTCATTGTCGCGGGTAAGCCCTCTGTACTCGTCCAGGTTCACTGTCTTAACCTCAGAGAAATCAACATCACCTTTTTCGTACCACTCTACAAGCTGGTCATATGTACCGATCGGTGTGGATCCTGTTGCCAGCCCCAGCACGCAGTCCGGTTTCAGGATCACCTGTGCTGAAAGGATATTCGCTGCTTTCCTGCTCATCTCCTTGTAGTCTTTTGCTTCATAGATTTTCATATTCTCATCCTCCTCAAATCATATAACTTCACCGGAACCGTACAAAAAAACCAGATTTCCGAAGCATAAAGTCAGACCTTATAACTTGAAAATCTGGTTTTGTCTTCCCTTGTAACATCCCAGTGATATTGTTAAATTAATACTAACAATCTACCGGATAAATGTCAAGCGGAACAGCCGCTTCCACTTCCAGAATTATCCGGCTTTTCATATTCGATCCCCACCAGGGTAAGTCCCTGCGGAGGCGCTGTCACGCCCGCCTGCGTCCGGTCTTTTGCCTCCAGCATCCGCTCCATATCCTCCGGCTCAAAATAGCCTCTGCCCACGCCTGCCAGAGTCCCTGCGATGATGCGGACCATATTATAGAGAAAACCGTTTCCTCTCACGCGGATCGTAATGATCTCGCCTTCCTTCTTTATATCCAGATCATAGATGGTGCGCACGGTAGTCTCCACCGCTGTCTGGGCGCTGCAGAAGCTCTTGAAATCATGTTCTCCCTTCAAGTATTCCGCTGCCCGTCGCATCCGCTCTATATCCAAAGAAAAGGATACAAAATAGGTGTCGCGCCTCCTGACCGGATCCGGGAACTCCTTGTTCAAGATCCGATACTCATACGTCTTCACGGACACGCATTTCCTCGGATGCCATCCCGCCGGCACCTCCTCGGACCTGACCACCACTACATCTTCCGGGAGCAGCGCATTGACCGCGTAAACAATCCGCTCCGCCGGGATGCGGGTATCCGTATCAAACACCGCCACATTTCCCCGGGCATGCACCCCCGCGTCCGTACGGCTTGCGCCGACCACTGTAATCTCCTCCCCTGTCAGTCGGGACAGCGCCCGGTTCAGCACTTCCTCCACGGTGATCCCGTTTTTCTGGATCTGCCAGCCACAGTAATCTGTGCCGTCATAGGCGACAGTCAGTTTAATTCTCTTCATATTTCCTCCCACTGTCTCTACAGATAAAATATGAGATGCGCCCTCCTTTGTAAATCCGGATTCCGCATCTCACTAACTCACTCTATTCTTACAATCTCCGCAGGATATCCACAACTAAAAAATCCACAGTTTAAAATCCACAAATCTCCCGACAACAAAGATCAGGACCATATAGACCACAGTGACGATATACGCCGTCCAGTCCCGCGTTTTGTACTTCAGGGGTTTCATCTTCGTCCGCCCCTCTCCGCCGTGGTAGCACCGCGCTTCCATTGCCATCGCGAGGTCATTTGCCCTGCGGAACGCAGATACAAACAAGGGCACAAGGATGGGGATCATGGCTTTTGCCCTCTGAATGATATTCCCGCTCTCAAAGTCCGCGCCCCTTGCCATCTGAGCCTTCATGATCTTGTCCGTCTCTTCCAGAAGGATCGGGATAAAACGCAGGGCAATGGACATCATCATCGCCACCTCATGCACCGGGATATTGATCTTGTTCAACGGATGCAGCAGCTTCTCCAGCCCGTCCGTCAGACCATTTGGCGATGTGGTAAATGTCATAATGGATGATCCCGCCACCAGATACATCAGCCGGACAGCCATAAACACAGAGGTCCTGAGCCCGTTTTCTGTAATCGTAAATATCCAGAAATGCACCAGGGTCTCTCCCCCCTGCGTGAGGAAGAGATTCATCACCACTGTAAACAGCAGGAGGATCACAATCGGTTTTAATCCTTTTACAATATATTTCAACGGTACTTTGGACAGATGGATCACCGCGCCGAGAAATATCGTCGCGATCACGTATCCGAGCAGGCTGTTCTGGATAAACAAAGACACGAGAAAAAGCAGGGTGCATACAATCTTCACCCTAGGATCCAGTCTGTGTATCCTGCTCTCTGCCGGGTAATACTGCCCGATCGTTATATCTCTGATCATTGGTAACTCCTCATTATCTCGTCTGCCGCTTCTTCGATCGTAGTCGCGTCCGGCGACAGGTCAAATCCCCGTTCCTTTAAGTCATGCATCACATAGGTCACCTGAGGTGCCGCAAGTCCCACCTTCTCCAGTTCTTTATAATGCCGGAACACCTCTCCCGGAGTGCCGTCCAGCATCTTCTCACCACGGTTCATAACAATAATGCGCTCCACATACCGCGCCACATCTTCCATACTGTGCGATACAAGGATCACGGTCATCCCTGTCTCCTTGTGCAGACGCTCCACCTGATCCAGGATCTCATCCCGCCCTTTCGGGTCCAGCCCCGCGGTGGGCTCATCCAGCACGAGCACCTTCGGCCGCATCGCCAGCACGCCCGCGATCGCCACGCGCCGCTTCTGCCCGCCGGACAGTTCAAAGGGCGACTGCTTATAATACTTCTCCGGAAATCCCACAAGCTCCAGCGCCTCCTTTGCCCGGTCCTCGCATTCCTCCTGAGAAAGCCCCTGATTCTTCGGTCCGAAGCACACGTCGCTCAACACATCCACCTCAAAAAGCTGATGCTCCGGATACTGGAACACAAGCCCCACCTGGCTGCGGAGTCCGCGCATATCATAGCCCTCGTCATAAATATTCTTTCCCTCATACAGGATCTTCCCTGAGGTCGCCTTTGTAAGCCCGTTCAGATGCTGGATCAGAGTCGATTTCCCTGACCCGGTATGCCCGATAATCCCCACGAACTGTCCCTGGGGGATCTCCAGGCTCACATCTTTAAGCGCCTGTTTCTCATATGCAGTTCCCGGACTGTATACATAATTCACATGTTCTAGCGTAATCGACATAATGCCTCCACCAATTCTTCTCTTCTGAGGATGCCCCTGGGAATATCCAATCCCCGTTTACGAAGTTCCTCTGCCAGCATGGTCACCTGGGGCACATCCATGCGGTAGTTCTTTAGTTCCTCCACCCGGCTGAAGATCTCCCGGGGCGTGCCGTGCATAACGATATGCCCGCCGTCCATAACGAACACCTGGTCCGCGTCAATAACTTCTTCCATATAATGAGTGATCAGGATGACGGTCACCTGTTTCTCTTTTCTTAACTTCTCCACCGCGCGGATGACTTCTCTGCGCCCGTTGGGGTCCAGCATAGCTGTGGGCTCATCGAGCACGATGCACTTTGGCTCCATCGCGATCACGCCCGCGATCGCCACCC
>DXCD01000222.1 GCA_019116185.1 Candidatus Mediterraneibacter stercorigallinarum | reverse complement strand
ATCATTTTGGGTCATTTCTCTCAAATATAAACGCTCTGTTTCTAATATCATTATCTATTCTATCTCCTCAAATTCCAATCTGTCGACCAACTTTTTCTTCATTATAACCTTCGTTTATTTCCCTGTCATTTTCTTTCTTACATATGCAAAAAAGGAGCAAAACAGCCTCTGTCCACCCCCTTTCCAAACACTTTACATACCTTATTACTTCCCACCATATCACACCCAAATATGAAAAAACGCACTTACTTGTGATACGGCTCCCCATTCACAATCCGGTACCCCCGGTACACCTGCTCCAGCAGCACCACCCGCATCAGCTGATGTGGGAATGTCATCTTCGAGAAGCTGAGCGCAAAGTCCGACCGATTCAGCACTTCTTTCCCCAGGCCGATGGACCCGCCGATCACGAAGGCAATGCTGCTTTTCCCCTGCACGCCCAGCGTCTCGATCTTCTCTGCAAATTCCTCTGATGTGAGCATCTTCCCGCCGATCTCCAGGGTGATCACATACATATCGTCCCGGATATGTTTCAGGAGGCGCTCTCCTTCTTTTGCCCGTATTGCATCCTCCACCGCTTCGCTTGCCTGATCCGGTGTCTTCTCATCCGCCACCTCGATGATCTCCAGCTTGCAGTAACGGCTCAGCCGCTTACTGTATTCTGTGATAGCGTCTTTTAAATATTTCTCTTTTATCTTTCCTACTGCGATTACTGATATTTTCATTTTCGTCCTCTTTTGTCTCGTATTCAAATGCCGCTTTACCCGTCACTGTCCGGAACACGACCCTGTCCCCGCACAGCAGTGTATACTCTGCGCGGCAGGATACGCTTTCTCTGATCCTGCGCGTCATTTTGCCGCTCTGCGGAGCGCGCAGCACGTTTCCGCTCTGCCTGGGGAAACGGACTCTCAGGCAGTATTTCCCTTGTCGGATAAACAGCTCTCCATTCCCTATTTTCTGGACGGACGCGCCAAGATAAGTGGCAAATCGATATTCTCGCCCTTTCTGATGCAAGATTCCCACAGTGCCCGTGAAGCATATCCGCCCCAGCGGGACCGTCGCCGCTGCAAGCATAAGCGACCCGTCACCGAGAAAGTGCTGTGTCCATGCATATTTCTCCGGGAAGGAGTTCCCGCTGTCCCCTTCCATATATCCTTTTCCATTCTGGAAGCGCAGCGGCTCTCCATTTACTTTCATTTCTCCGTCCACGGAATGTCTCATGCTGTATACTGCATGCCTGCACTCCATTCGCGGTATATACCGGAATGGTCCCATGATGTCATACTCAGGCTCGGCAAATTCCCCGAACCGCAGGATGCCGCAGATCTGCATCCCCTCTGTTTCAAGATTCAGGCGTATCCCTTTCCTTGAAAACAAGTTCTCCCCGATCTGCATGATCCCCTTGCCTCTGTTGATCCGGAACTGCCGGATCGGGAACACTTTATTCCAGCTTCCCGACTCCGTGATGATCTGGATGGAACAGGATTCTCTCTTTGCAGAAATGTGCACTGCCGGGATCACTGCGATACTGCCCTCTTTTCCCTGACACCGGAAATACCAGCCATAAAAGTAATCACTCATAATGGATTCCCTCCTGTGCAGGTCCCTCGATCAGGTTCCCTTTGTAGTCAAAGCGGGATCCATGGCACGGACAGTCCCAGGTCTTTTCATCCGGATTCCATGTCAGCTCGCATCCGAGATGAGGACACACGATATCCACCTGATAAATTTTCTGATCCTCTGTTTTATATACTCCTGCCTTGCCGTTCTCCGTCTCCACCACTGCCCCATGCCCCGGCTCCAGCTGACTTGCTGTCTCGTCCGGGATATGGAAAAACCGCTTAGAAAGCCCTTTTACTGCTTTCCCGCTGTCTTTCATGATCTGCGGAATCTCTTCTGCGGAGAATCTTGACGGGTCAAACACTTCTGCACAGGGATTCTCTGTTCCGCAGATCATATCTCTTAAGAGCATAGCGGATACCATGGAAGAACTCATACCCCATTTCTGAAAACCTGTGGCAACAAACCAGTCCGGGCGGTCCGATGCATATCTGCCGATGAAGGGCACCTTGTCTGCCGTGACGCAGTCCTGGGCGGACCAGCAGGCAGCCTCCCGGCTCCGGGGATAGAGTTCCCGCGCCGCTGCGCGCAGCCTCTCATAGCTTCCGCCTTCATACTTCCCGCCCTCTTTCTTCTCGCCTGTCCGGTGTCCCTCTCCGCCAAGAAGAAGATAACGGTCAAACTGCCGGAATGAGAGCGCGTCTTCCCCGTCGCCGATGTAGATTCCATTGATCGTTCCCGCATTCTCCAGCGCCAGTACATAGGACCGCTCCTGATGCATCCGCGCGAAATACATGCCCGGAAAATTAATAAACGGGAAATGGGTGGCAAAAATAATCTTCCCTGCCTTCACGCTCCCGCATGCCGTCTTGACGGTATGCTCCTCTACTTCCTTTACAGGCGTATCTTCGTAAATGGTCAGATGCTCAGACAGCGCGGCTATGAATTTCAGCGGGTGGAACTGCGCCTGACGGGCAAATTTCACCGCTCCGGCACAGGAAACCGGTATCTCGATCTTCTGCTCGCATGAGGCTTCATAAGACGCTTCGATTCCCAGCTCCAGTGCTGCCCCTGCTTCAGCCTTTAATTTCTCTTCATCCTGCGAATATACATAGGCATCAGTCTCCTTCAGGTCACAGTCGATTCCTTCGTCCCGGATAATCCTCTTATATTCTTCCACTGCCGCCTGATTTGCCCGGACATACTGTCTTGCAGCGTCCTGCCCTTTCTTTTCAATAAAGTCGCGGCAGAACATTCCGTGCTGGGATGTGATCTTTGCCGTGGTGTTCTTAGTCTGCCCGCCGCCGATCCGTTCCGCCTCCAGAACGACCGTCCGCACGCCGGAGCGTTCCAGCTGGTAAGCGGTCAGTATCCCCGC
Organism: Candidatus Mediterraneibacter stercorigallinarum; assembly: GCA_019116185.1. GTDB lineage: Bacteria > Bacillota > Clostridia > Lachnospirales > Lachnospiraceae > Mediterraneibacter > Mediterraneibacter stercorigallinarum. The sequence goes on along the minus strand of DXCD01000222.1, from coordinate 2,319 downwards.
CATCCCGCCGCCAATCACAGCCGCGTCTGCCTCGATCTCCCTGTCCAGAGCCTGCCGCTTCCGTATATCACAGGTTTTACTCCATATGGATTCCATAGCTGCCTCCCGGTTTCTTTTTTATAATAAGATTTCCCGGAAGAGGCAATTTATACTTACATTTCCATTGAAAAAGACTTTATCATTTTGTATCAGCAGTGCTGCCTGTCTGATACACATACAGCTCGTGCAGCGCCCTGGTGGCACAGATGTATTCTGCCTGTCCTGCCAGCGGATTATCTGCCTTTCCCCTTACTGCAAATACCTGATCAAATTCCAGTCCTTTCGCAAGATAAAAGGTTGTCACTGTCAATCCTTTCCGAAATGCCGAGCTGTCCCTGTCAACATAAGAAACATCGATCCCACGGTTCTGCAGAAGCCTGTAAATATCAAACGCTTCTTCCTCTGTCATTGTTATGACCGCGGCAGTCTCAAAACCGTCTGCGCCCAGATTCAGATTCTTCTCGATCGCTGAGAGCATTTCATCTTCCGAATCAAATGCCTTTTCCTCCACTTCCTTTCCGTGGCGTTCCAACAGTTCGATATCCGTGATCCCGCTGATCTTTCCCGCATAGGTCGCGATTTCCCATGTATTTCGATAACTCTTATTCATAATCACCGTGCGGATGCCCTTCCCGAATATTTTCGGAAGGAATCTCAGCACATCCTGCTGTTCCTTATCCAGCGTCTGCGCCCGGTCACCCAGTATGGTCATCCGACAATTAAACAGCCTCTGGAGGATCACATACTGAAGGTAAGAATAATCCTGCATCTCATCGATCACAAGATGCTTGATATTCTTGTGCACGCTCTCCCCTGTCAGCCTGTACTTCAGATACAGCATCGGAAATACATCTTCATAAGGGAGCTTCCTTCTCTCAAACGGCGTGTCTGACAGCTCCTCCTGTCCGCAGAATTCCATCAGCCGGTTATAAAGGGAATAAATGTCTTTTGTCACATACATTCTGTCAAACTTTTTCTGAAGGAGCTCCCTGTCCTCTTCTTCGATATCCCGTCCCCTCAGCGTTTCATAAGAATCAACAAAATACTCCATCACCGCATCCATCCGCTTCAGGATCGGCGTGTCATAAAATTTATCATAGAACAGATGGATCAATTCTTCTTCTGACAGCCGCATGCCACGGAACTCAATGTCCCTGAAATCCATCAGGCTGTCCTCTTCTACCGCCAGGAATCCTTCCACCTCTCCCACGAACTCCGCAGACTGCTTCCAGTGGAACCTCTCATCTGCCTTCGGATCCGGGAACCGCATCATCCGCTCCAGATGGTCATACCGGTCCTCACAGTCAGCAGCCGTATCTTTCAGCTCTCTGTATGCAAAAAGGTCAAAACTCATCTCGCGTATATTTTCCTCTCCCAGCTCGGGTAGAATATGTGAAATATAATCCGCAAAAACACTGTTCGGCGACAAGATCAGGATATTAGATGAACGCAGGTTTTTCCTGTCATGGTACAGAAGGTACGCGATCCTGTGAAGGGCGATCGATGTCTTCCCGCTCCCCGCCGCGCCCTGGATGACCAGGATCCGGTCCTTCGTGTTCCGGATGATCTCATTCTGCTCCTTCTGGATCGTGCGCACAATACTCTTCAGCTGGGCGTCGCCACTGTTCCCGAGCTCCTGCTTTAAGATTTCATCGTCAATCTTTACATCGCTCTCAAACCCGTAGACCATCCTTCCGTTTCTGATCTTATACTGCCATTTTGCAGCAATCTCACCGCTGATCTGCCCGGACGGCGCTTCATAGGACGCTGGTCCTTTATCATAATCATAGAATAATCCGCTTACAGGGGCGCGCCAGTCATAGACCAGCGGCGTCATGCCCGCCCTCTCCGCGAAATTCCCGATACCAATGTAGAACGGCTCTGCCTCTTCCTCTCCTTCAAACCGGAAGTCCACTCTGCCAAAGAACGGAGAATCCAGCATCTTCTCAAACCGATGTTTTAATTTGGCCTTTTCCTGGTTTGAATTAACCTGATGAAGGAGTGCCTGCTGATTGTCATAATCCTCATACCCGTACTGGTCCATCTCCGTATAATTTTCCCAGTAATACTCGTGCATGTTTTCAATCTCTTTCTGTCCCTCATCCAGTTCCCTGTTAATCTGGTCCAGTCTCTGTTTCAGTTTGCTCTCTATATCTTCAAGAAAAAGAGTCCCGTCAAAGCATCTGCTGTTTTCTGTCATATCTCTTCTCTCCAGTCTGCTCTCTAAAATTGACATAGTTAATATTATACCATGTATTTTTTGAAAAGAAATCACAAATT
>DXCD01000221.1 GCA_019116185.1 Candidatus Mediterraneibacter stercorigallinarum | reverse complement strand
AGTTTTACTTGCCTCGTGGAGCGGAGCCGAAGCCAGCCGTACACACGATCTGAATACGTCTTCGACATCCCCGCTTCACTGTTTTCGTCCGATTTGCTCATTCTCAAAGCCCCGGCAAATCCAGATTTCACCCCGCTATGAATTTACAAGCCGCCAGCGCCGCCACCGCCCCGTCAGCCGCCGCCGTGGTGAGCTGTCTTACTTCTTTTGTCCGGCAGTCTCCTGCTGCGAAGATTCCCGGATGTGATGTGATGCAGTCCTCTGCCGCAAGGATAAAACCGTCTGCATCCAGCTTCACCACATCTGCGAATATCTCATTTTTCGGGATCTGTCCCACCGCGATGAACACGCCGGAGACATCCAGTTTGAATTCCTTTCCGATCTTCTTGCTGTTCACGATGAGACGCTCTACCGCCTGATCTCCGATAATCTCCTTGACCGTGGCGCTCAGAATGAATTCTACATTCTCCTTTCCCTCCAAACGCTTTACGATACTGTCCTCTCCACGGAACTCGTCTCTGCGGTGGATCAGATAGACTTTGTTACAGTAATTGGAAAGAAATTCTGCATCCTGGAGCGCCGTGCTTCCGCCGCCTACCACGGCAACGTCTTTTCCCCGGAAGAACATACCGTCACATGTGGCGCAGTAAGAAACCCCTGCCCCTGTGAGGCGCTCCTCATTAGGCACGCCCAGATGTCTGTGTGTCACCCCGGTCGCCAGGATGACGCTGCGGCACTGGTATTCTTTTCCTGATGTTTCTATGATCTTCCCGCCATCCTCATCACGGATGCCTGTCACCTGCTCCATGGCGGTCTCTGCTCCCAGCTTCACTGCCTGGTCCAACAGGTTCATGGAAAATTCGCTTCCGCTCACACTGGCGATCCCCGGATAATTCTCTACATTCGGAGACGAAGTGATCTGTCCCCCGAATACGCCGCCTTCGAAGATGATAGTTTTCTTCCCTGCGCGCTGTCCGTAGATGGCAGCTGTCATTCCGGCGGTCCCGCCGCCGATGATTCCGATATCGTACATATAATCTCAGCCTTCCTTTTCTGCATAATTTTTAATATTGGATGCATTTGCCAGTTTGGTCACCTGACCGTCTTTTACCACGATCAGGGTCGGCGCCTGCATGACCCCGTATTTTTCTACCAGGTCCATATTCTCCTCTGCGTCCACCAACTCATACGGGATATGGGCTTTTTCCAGAGAATTTGTCGCCACGCGGCAGTTGGGACATGTCTTTGTGGTAAAGAGCAGAGTCTTTGTCTCGCTGTCATCCACAGCGGCTTTCGCCGCTTCTTCTGCCGCCGCCTGTGTCCTGGGACGCATATGGGAATTCGTGATGTCGTACACTTTCCGTTCTTTGAACTCCTGGGTCTTGCCGTCGTTCCAGTTCTTTACCGGGCGGTAGTAGCCGGTGATCCGGCTGTATACTTCCGCCTCCTCGCCGCAGTACGGGCATTTGAACTGCTCCCCCGACAGATAGCCGTGATTCTTGCAGATCGAATACGTAGGCGACATCGTGTAATATGGAAGCTTATAATTCTCCGCGATCTTCCGCACAAGAGACGCCGCGGACTTCCAGTCAGGCAGTTTCTCCCCGAGGAATGTGTGGAATACTGTTCCTGATGTATATAATGTCTGAAGTTCGTCCTGGATATCCAGCGCCTCGAATACATCGTCCGTATATCCCACCGGAAGATGGGAACTGTTCGTATAATAAGGCGTTCCGTTCTTCTCTGCTGCTGTGATGATGTCCGGGAACTGAGCCACATCGTGTTTTGCCAGACGGTATGTGGTGGACTCTGCCGGAGTAGCCTCCAGATTGTAGAGATCTCCGTATTCCTCCTGATAGTCTGACAGCCGCTCTCTCATGTGGTTCAGCACTTCTTTTGTAAATTCCTGTGCTTCCCCGTGGGTAAGGTCCTGGCGGAGCCATTTCGCATTCAGGCACGCCTCGTTCATGCCGATGAGCCCGATCGTTGAGAAATGGTTTTCAAATGTTCCCAGATATCTCTTTGTATATGGATACAGCCCTTCATCGAGCAGCTTTGTGATCACTGTTCTCTTAATATGCAGCGAACGCGCCGAGAGATCCATCAAGCGGTCCAGCCTCTTATAAAATTCTTCCTTATTTTCCGACAAATATGCGATCCTCGGCATATTGATGGTAACAACCCCCACGGATCCCGTGCTCTCGCCGCTTCCGAAGAAACCGCCGGATTTCTTGCGCAGCTCCCTTAAGTCAAGGCGCAGGCGGCAGCACATGCTGCGCACGTCGCTCGGCTCCATGTCGCTGTTGATATAATTGGAGAAATACGGAGTCCCGTATTTTGCCGTCATTTCAAAGAGCAGCTTATTATTCTCTGTCTCGGACCAGTCAAAGTCACGGGTGATGGAGTAGGTCGGGATCGGATACTGGAAGCCTCGCCCCTCCGCGTCTCCCTCGATCATTGTCTCGATGAACGCGCGGTTGATCATATCCATCTCTTCCTTGCAGTCGCCGTAAGTGAAATCCATCTCTTTCCCGCCCACGATCGCGGGAAGATTCTTCAAGTCATCCGGCACGGTCCAGTCCAGGGTAATATTGGTAAACGGAGCCTGCGTGCCCCAGCGGGACGGAATATTCACGCCGTAAATAAACGACTCGACGCATTTCTTTACCTCAGGATAAGTCAGGTGGTCTGTCTTGACAAAGGGCGCCAGATAAGTATCAAATGAGGAGAACGCCTGGGCGCCTGCCCATTCATTCTGCATGATGCCGAGGAAATTCACCATCTGGTTGCAGAGCACGCTTAAATGCTTCGCCGGGGCAGATGTGATCCGGCCCGGGATGCCGCCCAATCCCTCCTGAATGAGCTGCTTTAATGACCACCCGGCACAGTATCCGGTCAGCATGGACAGGTCATGGATATGGATGTCCGCGTTCTTGTGGGCTTTGCCGATCTCTTCGTCATAGATCTCGGAGAGCCAGTAATTTGCCGTGATCGCGCCGGAGTTGCTCAGAATCAGTCCGCCCACAGAGTAGGTAACCGTAGAATTCTCTTTCACGCGCCAGTCCGTCACCTTGACATAGCCGTCCACGATCTCTTTATAGTCAAGCAGGGTGGAGTTCAGGTTACGGATCTTCTCCCTCTGCTTTCTGTACAGGATATATCCTTTTGCCACGTCGTCATAGCCTGCCTGGATCAGAACAGATTCCACACTGTCCTGGATATCCTCCACTGAAATGAGCCCGTCCTTTATCTTTGGCTCAAAATCTGCCGTCACCTTCAGGGCAAGCATATCGATGATATCCTGGTTATAGTTCTTCTCCTGAGCTTCAAATGCTTTTCTGATCGCCTCGCCGATCTTTGCAAGATTAAACTCCGTGATCTTTCCGTCTCTTTTTTTGACCTGATACATAATTCATTCCCCTTCCTTTCTCCTGTCTTTTGTTTTTTAAGCAATGCCTTACATGCTTTATGCCGTACGTTTTCCTATATAGTATGGTCTATGGATCATTAGACCGGTATAGATCATATCAAAAGGTGTCTGATCCCATTCTATCATCTCGGCAAAATGAACGCAAGACAAAAACACCAATATCTAGATTTTATTTCGCATTTCAAATACTAGATATTGGTGTTTTGTTTTCTTTATTCTTCTGTACATTATTTCAATCCAGGCCGCGCAATTCAGCCGCCGGGATATATTTTCTCACGATTTCCAGCGCCTGTTCCATGATTTCCTTTGTATACGCGCGAAGCCCCGGCTGTATCAGATCCCCGGAATCCACGAATCCCTGGAGATAATAACGCTGCGCTCCTTTCAGCCATTGTCCGACTGCTTCAAAGTCCTCTCGCTTATGGAACTCCCGGACAACAGTCGTCCGGAATTCATATGGCACTGCGCCTGACAAAAGATAATCCACGCTTTGAAAAATATTGGTCAGGTCATATCCGTCAATTCCAATGGTCATCCCGTATTTCCCGGGAGCGTTCTTGACATCCATTGCCACATAATCGATCAGCCCGGAGCTGACCAGAGATTTCAGCCGTTCAGCATTACTGCCGTTCGTGTCCAGCTTGACCTCATAGCCCAGTTCTTTTATTTCACGGATAAAGCTGTCAAGATCCGGCGCCAGCAGCGGTTCGCCCCCGGTGATGCACACCCCGTCCAGCACGCCCCTGCGCTTTTCCAGAAAGGACAGCACCTCTTCCCCTGGAATATCTGCAGACGGGTCCACATGCGTCACAAGCGACGCATTGTGGCAGAATGGGCAGCGGAAATTACATCCCGCAAGGAACACCGTACATGCCACCCGCCCCGGGAAATCTAAAAGAGTCACTTTCTGCAGTCCTTGAATATTCATGAGCCTATCCCCTCTTGAACCTGCTCAAAGGGGTCAGCCCCCTTTTGGCAAAGTTTTCTGAATCTTCTTAAAATATCACTATGCCAACTTTTATAAATGCCGCCTGTAAATACCGCCCTGCCGGTTCCGGCTTAGAGTCTTCGAGACACGTCAGCGCATGCCCGCATCGCCTCAATCACCGCGCTTCGCAGTCCTTTTTCTTCCAGCACGCGGACTGCCTCGATGGTCGTCCCCGCAGGTGAGCATACCATATCTTTGAGCTCGCCGGGATGCTTTCCTGTCTCCAGTACCATTTTTGCACTGCCATAGACAGCCTGGGCAGCGAATTCATAAGCCTGGGCTCTCGGCATTCCTTCCGCCACCGCCGCATCTGCCATTGCCTCGATAAACATGAACACATATGCAGGCGCGCTGCCGCTGACCGCCACCACAGCATCAATAAGGTGCTCGGGCACAAGCTCCACTTTCCCGAACGAGCTTAAGATCTTGAGCGCATATGCCTTCTCTTCTTCTGTCACATACTGGTTCACGCATGCAGCAGTCATGCCTTCCCCTACCAGCGCCGGCGTGTTCGGCATGGTACGGACGATCTTCACCGGTTTCCCGAACTGCTCCTCCAGCCACGCCAGCGTCTTTCCCGGTGCGATCGTAATGACCAGCTGGTCATCTCTGACACAGTCTTTGATCTCTGCAATCGCATCCGCATAATACTGCGGCTTCACTGACAGGATCAGCACTTCTGAATCCGCGGCTTTCCTGTTATCCCCGGTTACTTCTATCCCATAAGCCTCTTTCGTCTTCTCACGTCCTGCTTCCGAAATATCTGCCCCGATGATCTCTTCCGGACGAAAGATCTGATTCTTAATAATTCCACCCATGATGGCTCCCGCCATATTTCCTGTTCCTATAAAACCTAATTTCATCATAGTTCCTATTCTCCTGTTCTCTTAATATTCTGACAACTCTCCCGAAAGGGGCCTGACCCCTTTAAGGAAAATCGTCAGACAATTCACATTTTCACTGTAAATCCCCGTTCCTCCTCCAGGGGGATTTCTTTCGTGTCCACCCACTCAATGGAGATAAAACGACCGCTGTTCAATCCTACAAGAAGCTTATTGATCAGCGCTTCTCTTCCCTGCACTTCCATTGTGACTGTACCTTCACTGTCGTTGCGCACCCAGCCGGTAAGTTCCAGCGATTGCGCCAGGTATTTCGCGGTATAGCGGAATCCGACGCCCTGGACCCGTCCGTAGAATACGATATGTTTTCTCACTTCTGCCATAAGCATGACCTCTCAGACGCAGGCAGGCAAACCCTGGCCGCATTTCAAACCAATAGTTTCATTCCAAGACATTTTAGCATATTTTTATCATAAATTCACCCTCAATCTAACAATGGATTAAGCTCCGCACAAAAGCAAAAAAAGGCGCAGCCGCACCGGATTGATTCTCCTCGGCGGGCTGCGCCCTGTAAACTTTTTTTAATTTTATTTATTATTTTACTCTTTTTCTATATGCCGCCACTGCTGCCGCGCCTGATACAATCACAAGCATCATCAGCCCCATGACCGGAACTGTATCCCCGGTCTTTGCAGCCCTATTCGCAGAGTCTCCGCTGCCGGATGTTCCATTACTCTTATCCGTATTTTCCGAACCAGATGCACCGCTGCCATCGTCAGTATCTCCGCTTTGGTTTCCGTCTCCAGACCCGCCTGCCAACGCAGCCAATCCGGCTTTCGCTTCTTTCAAAGCTACCACAGCATCGTCAACTTTCTGCTGATCTGCTTCCGTTAATGTCTCATCTGCGAATACCTCCTGTGCAGCTGCATATGCCGCGCGGAATGCTTCCGCTGACTCCTCAGTATACTGGCTCAGATCAACCTCTGCTGCTTCGTTCAGAAGATCTTCCAATACGTCCTTATTGGCTTTCAGCCTCAGGTTCTCCATTGCTGTCACCAGCGCATCCCATGCATCGTCAACGTCTCCCTGCATTGCATCGCCGTCTGCCAGCACTTCTTTTGCTGCTTCAAGGGCATCCTTAAATTCCTGCTGGCCTGCTTCCACATACTTGCTCAGGTCGATCATATCGCCAAGCTCCACTGCCATCTCAAGGTCCGTCTTGTCCGCCGCTTTCATGTTCAGCGCGTGGATCGCCTGAATCAGCTTCATGGATGCGTTCATGACTTCATCTCTTGTGGCACTCTCATCTGCCATCACAGTTTCACCCTCCGCGATTGCTTCTTCAAAGAGCTTCTGTACAGATTCTACACAGTTCTCTACGTCACCGTTCGCAACGTGCTCTTTCGCTCTGTTCAGGAAGTACTCCAGCGTCTTCTTGCTGACTGTCTGGTTTTCATAAACCAAATTTTCGATTGCCTGATTCAGGGCATCTGCCGCTTCATTCACTTCATCTTGTCCTGCGAGCAGATCATTTGCAATTCTCTGTGCAACCGCATATTCTTCATCTAATTTCGCAAGGCTCTCCTGCGTATAGAGGGTACGGTCAATTCCTGCCGCCTGCGCCAGCAGTTCATTCAGCGCATTCTTATTCGGATGCTTCTCCAAATTATTAATCGCAGTCTGAAGCTCTGCTGTTGCTGCATCAATTACGTCTTCCGTGGCATCTGTATTCCAAAGGAGTTGTTTTCCTGCTGCAATCTGCTGTTTTAAATCATACTGCCCTTTTAAGATATAATGATCCAGGCAGATATGATCCGCTGTCGTCACCAATTGCTCAAGAACACTCCTGCCATCCGGTATGATTTTTAACTTCTGAAATGAATCAAAAATCTTCTCCCATGCCGCCTCAAGCTCTTCTTCGCTTACAGACTCTGTATCTTCTTCCGCGCTGTCAACAAGCGCCTCTCCCTCCTTGCATGCTTCTTCAAATATATTCACCGTATCTTCATCCACGCCGGTGAAGTCCACATGATTCTTAAGCCCCAGAATTGCTTTCAGCGCTTTAAGCGCAGAAGATTCTGTCTTCTCTGGCTGCAGCTCAATCTGTACATCAGACACATCATCGTCAACTACAGTCACTTCCGCTTCTGCTGCTTTATATTTTCCTGATTCAGGCTTGATCTGCAGGATATAATCCCCTGCCAGCACCTCCGTATCAATGATAAAGTCGCCGTCCTTCTCTGTCGTGCCGGACCCAAGCGGAGACTCAAAGTCCGTGTCATCCGCCGCGTAAAGATTCACTTCTATTCCACTGATATCAACAAATTCTGTATTGCCGGGATCCACGCTGCCGCTAATGCTATATGTTGTTGTATCCTTAACGGAAATAAATTTTGCATCCGCCCAGTCTGCATTATCGTTTCCATTTTTTCCGTCACTCCCATGTGTAACAATCAAGGTCACCTTTTCTGCGCCTGTAATGTCTGCTGAAACAAACTGTTTCGGTGTC
>DXCD01000220.1 GCA_019116185.1 Candidatus Mediterraneibacter stercorigallinarum | reverse complement strand
GTTGCGTCATCAATACCGCTTTCATAGACCACGTTGACATCTTCGGTCGTATTGATGATATAGCTGCCATCCGCATATTCCATCACATGCGGGGACGGATAGATCTCATACTCCGTCTCTGACGCCTCTGCCTCCTTCGACGGCAGAGCCAGCCCTGACAGCATCATAGCGGCAGCCATAAGCACTGCTGTCAGCCTGCGGAATTTCGTCCGCTTCTGGTGTTTCACATTGCACTTCTTCACAATTCATCCTCCTTTTCTTTGTCCCCCTGTTCTTACTCCCCAGCTGTTGGAAAAGACCGTATCAGCCTGTCGCTTCAGGCCGGAAAACACGGTCTGTTTTCATCTTGATAGCACTCTCGCAAAGGCTGCTTTTTCTCACAATGCCTCTACTTTAGCCCTATTATAAAGATTGTATCATTTTATGGTATTATTTAGGAGGTTTTCTCATTCTCTTTTAATTTTTCGTCAATTTGTTTTAAATCCACTGCTTTTTTTCCTTTTGCGAACCCTGTTTTTATATATTTTGCACAATATAAAACAGGATCCCACTGCACCCGCCGATATTATCAGCCTGGGCACAGCAGTCTCCTGCATTCTTATTTCATTCTTATAATTCCCTATTTTCTCTTATTATTCTGCAAACTTCTCCGCCTGCATCCGGATCAGCTCCTCATCAGCGAAATAATCGATCTTCATGGCTGCTTTTACTTCTTTCAAAGTCTGGGCAGCAACCTTTTCTGCCTTCTCGCTTCCCTTTCTCAGGATCTCATACACCGCCGGAATATCTTTCTGGAGTTCTTTTCTCCTTGTCCTGATCGGTTCCAGCTCAGCCTGAAGCACATTGTTCAGGAAGCGTTTCACCTTCATATCTCCCAGTCCGCCTCGTTTGTAATGCGCTTTCAGCTCGTCGAGGTCTTTGTACTCCGGCAGGAATTCCGGGAAATACTCCGGCCTGCAGAATGCGTCCAGATAAGTAAACACTGTATTTCCTTCCAGCTTGCCCGGATCCTCGATACGGATATGGTCGGGATCTGTGAACATGCTGAACACTTTCTTCTTGATATCCTCCGGTTCTTCTGAAAGATAGATGCAATTGCCCAGAGACTTGCTCATCTTTGCCTTGCCGTCAATTCCCGGCAGGCGCATGCACGCCGCGTTATCCGGAAGCAGGATCTTCGGCTCCACCAGTGTCTCGCCATAAACGGAATTAAACTTATGCACAATCTCCTTTGTCTGCTCGAGCATGGGCATCTGATCCTCTCCCACCGGCACGATGGTCGCCTTAAATGCCGTGATGTCCGCTGCCTGGCTGATCGGATATGTGAAAAATCCCACTGGGATGCTCGCCTCGAAATTCCTCATCTGGATCTCTGATTTCACAGTGGGGTTGCGCTGCAGCCTGGACACTGTAACCAGATTCATATAATAGAAGGACAGCTCGCAAAGCTCCGGGACCTGAGACTGGATAAACAGCGTGGACTTCTCCGGGTCCAGCCCGCACGCAAGGTAATCCAGCGCCACTTCGATAATGTTCTGACGTACTTTCTCCGGATTATCCGCATTGTCCGTCAACGCCTGCGCGTCAGCGATCATAATAAAAATATCGTCAAAGTCTCCTGTATTCTGAAGCTCCACTCTCCGTCTTAAAGACCCCACATAATGCCCTACATGAAGCCTTCCTGTCGGCCGGTCTCCGGTAAGCATAATCTTCTTCATCTCTCGATTCCTCCTCAATCCTCATCTGTCCCGCACGGAACAGTTTCTAAATCTCCTTAAAAACACAATCATACTCTTTTTACAGGAATATGCATCTCATTTATTCTGCAGGAGCGCGCCCTTCTGCTTCGCATACCGGGGCTCTCTCTTCCTTTCCGCCGCGTATACAAACTGGTACAGCACACACGCCATAAGGCACGCGCCGATCACATCCAGAACAGAATGCTGTTTTAAAAACATCGTCGCAAGGATGATCAGTCCCGCCAGCACATAGGTTCCAATGGTTACGCCGCGATGCTTTTTAAGAGCCTGGCTCTCATGGACGGCAATGCACACGCTGATGGAATTAAACACGTGCAGGCTCGGGAACACGTTCGTGCACGTGTCTGCCCGGTACAGCACTCTCACCATATCTACAAAAATATTATCACGTTCAAATACCATGGGCCTTAAGTCCTGCCCGTTAGGAAAGGCTGTTGATATAATAAGAAATATGGTCATTCCCGTAAACATGAATTTTGCCAGCCGGTAAAATCCCGGTACATCTGTAAAAAAGAAATACAGAAACGCCACGGCAATGAACCCAAACCACATCAGATAAGGTATAATAAAAAATTCATTGAACGGGATCCATTCATCCAGCCTGGTCTGGATCACGTAATAGTTCGTAGTCACATGCTTTTCCAGCCAGAGAAACCACGGCATATACACAAGGATATATAAGAACACCCATGCATGCCTGTATTTCCCCGCCAACTCAGTGAACCTGTTTTTCCGCTTCATATATGATGCCCCTTTTGACTGTAATTTCGTCTTTTTATTCTTTTCCCCGCTTTAATCTCCGGATGTATTTTCTCTAATCCGCATCGATTATAGCACGAATTAAAATGGACAACAACCTAGTTCACAAAACCTTTAGTAAATCTTTAATATCCGATAATTTCCGACAGACTTTCATCCTGCGATCACGTTCAGGCGTTCTTCCAGAACCCCCGCCCGGACACTCTGTCGCGGGAAGCCCGGTTCTCCGTCCGTGTGCAGTGCAGCCGGGGCCGATGTCTCCACCCGGACATTCCTGCAGCGCAGGATGGTAACCCCTTTGAAGCCCGTATGCTTTCCCCAGAACGCCAGCGGCAGCAGACAAAGGATCTTCGGCACGGAAAGGCCGTGCGCCACGATCACGTCCAGCAGTCCGTCTTCCGGCGACGCCGCGGGACAGAACTGAAATCCGCCTCCCTCGTACGGCAGATTCATAAATGCCGCGAAATATGTTTTCGGGAACTCTCTGCGCGATCCGTCCTCAAAAGTAAGTGTCATATGTACCGGACGGTCTTTGATCAGCCGGTCCAGCGCGACCACCGCGTAACTCAACTTTCCCAGTCCCAGACGGTTCAGCAGGATTTTCCACTTGGACACGCACACTTCATGGCACACCGCCGCGTCAAAGCCGATCCCTCCGCTCACCAGGAACCGCCTCTCCCCCGCCGCGCCTGTAAGCGTCCCGATATCCATATGGATGATCTTCTTCGGATGCAGTACAGCATCAAGGGCCTCTTCCGGCTTCTTCGGGATTCCCAGCCCCCTGGCGAAATCATTGCTTGATCCGATCGGGATATATCCCAGCGTCGTCTTCTCAATGGCGCGGATGCCATTTACCGCCTCATTTATCGTCCCGTCGCCTCCGAGCACCACAAGCGTATGCTCCTTTCCGTCAGACGTGACGGCTTCCGCGATTTTCTCAGCGCTCTTCCGTTTATCCGTCATATGAACTCTGTAATCAATCTTCTGCTTCTTCAATTCCGGCTCAAGCGCCTTCCAGATCATCTCTCCCATCCCGGAACGGGCTTTGGGATTTACAATAAAATCATATTCTGTTTTCATGCTTTTATCCCCTGATCTTCTCTCCCTGGCTTTGGCCGGCATTCATTTTCATTGCGCATCTTCTTTAGACGGACACAGCACAGCGTCCAGATATTTTCCGAGCGAGCGGCTCATATTGCCCTCAAAATCCGCCTCGCCATGCTTGATGCACCATTCAAAGACATTTCCGATCACGATCATACGGATATCCGTGGTAAATTCTTCAATCTCCACATTCAGCCGCACGACATCTGCCTTCATGGCTTTCTCCACATATGTCTGAACCGTCACAATGGGGTACGGACGTTCTGTACGGATCGCCGCGTTGAGCGCCTGGTTCTTTGTGTCATAATACTCTGCCATGAACTCGACCCCAAGCTCCCGGCAGTACTTCACATAATTCAAATATACCTGAATAATCCCTTCCTTTACGCCTTCGACATCCGCCGGGAGTTCAAGAAGATCCGGCCTGATCTGCGGCTGATCCTCAATATAGTAGGACAGAAGGTCATCCTTTGTCTTAAAATGGTGATAAAAACTCCCGTTTGAAACGCCTGCCTCCTCGCATATATTTTTGATGGACAGCGCTTCGTATCCGCTCTTCTGAAGGATGCTCTTTGCCGCCTGGAAGATCTTCTCCTTTGTCTCCCTGGACTTTTGCTGCTGTCTGGATATCTGTTCTTTCTCGTTCATTTTTCAGTACTCTCCTGGATCCCGGTATATTCCCCGCCCGTCAGGCAGTCCGGTACTGCCCGGCGGGCGGGGTTACACATAGCGCCATTATTATATCACGTATTTTCACATGTTTCAAGAAAACAGAGCGAGCTCTACATTTGTCTGCATCTGGTGCTGAACGGGTTCTGCATCCGGATCCGGGCAGACTTTACGATTCCCACATGTACGTCTTTACACTTCAGGCATATACGCCTCGAAAGCAGACGGCATGGGGTATTTTTCTCTTAATTCCCTCAGTCCGGCGAAGATAATCTCTCCCTGACCTTTTGCCTGTTCTGCTTCCCCGCTCTCTTTCAGGTTCTGTTCCAGCTCGTCCACTATGATCTCATATCCCGTCATATGCCATTCCACATGGCTGAAAATATGCTTTGCTTTCCCCAGCCGTTTCACGCGCACAGGCATCAGCCCCAGGCTCTTGGCGTATTCGATCACCTCAGCCTGTTTCAGATGCCCCTCCCTGCCGGGAAATTCATACATCCCTGCAAGCAGCCCGGTATCAGGTCTTTTGCGCACCGCGGTCTTCTCATTATCCCGGAACACCAGTATCGTGCGTTTCTCGATCCGCCTGCTCTTTGCCTTCTTCTTGACCGGGAATTCCATCTCCCTGCCCCGGGCATGGGCAAGGCAGATCCGGCTGACCGGGCACTCGCCGCACTTAGGCTCTCCGTTCGGGACACACACGATCGCCCCAAGCTCGATCAGGCTCTGGTTGAAATCCCCTGCCGCACCGGCAGGGATCACTTCCTCTACCATGGTCTCCACCTTTGACTTTGTCCCCGCCTTCGCGATATCATCGCTGTCCGCTGTGATCCTTGATACCACGCGCAGCACGTTTCCGTCCACAGCCGGCTTGCGGATCCCATACACAAAAGAGCTTACCGCGCCGGCTGTGTAGCTGCCGATCCCTTTCAGGGAGAGGATTTCCTCATAGCTGTCCGGAAATGTCCCGCCGTATTCTTCCATGATCTGGCATGCCGCTTCCTTCAGGTTCCGCGCCCGGTTATAATAGCCCAGGCCCTCCCACAGCTTCAGCAGCCGGTCCTCCGGCACTTCTGCCAGCGCCTTTACATCCGGCAGTTCCTTCAGGAAACGCTCATAATAAGGCTTCACAGCCTCCACGCGGGTCTGTTGGAGCATGATCTCTGATATCCACACCCGATAGGCGTCCATCCGTTTCCGCCACGGCAGGTCCCGCTTATGCTCGCGGAACCATTCCACCAGCGGCTCCACGCACTCTTTCATCTGAGGGCTGTACAGAACCACGTCCACAGGATCCGCGATCTGTATGCTCTCCGGAGTCACATCACAGTCATATGCAAGTATCTCCACCCCCGCTGCCTTCGCCCGCTTCAGGGCCTCGGCAAATGCAGGATGGGTATCCGTATTCGGCGTAAAATACGAGACTCCCTTCATCTGGATCACAAAGAACACATACGCCTCGCAGCCTTCCTTCTTCGCCCGGACCAGCTCTTCCAGATGCTTCACCGCCCGGTCGCTCGGCGCGTCCGGGAAGCGGCACACGCCGTCCTCTTCCAGGGTAACGCCCTTGACCTCGATAAAGATCTTCCTGTCCCCTGACTCCACGTACAGATCAAACCGGGAGCTGCCGAATGTCGTCTCCGGCCTTATGAGAGTCACATCAGGGAACAGATTTCCCTGCTCGATCCACTCCTGCACGGCCCGGTTCGGAATCTGGGAATCCATATTGATCAGGCGCTTTCCATTGCCTGTTTCCTTCTCCACAGCGATCAGGTCCCACTTGGTCTTCCTCGCCGGATTATCGCTCTCCTGGACATAGATTGCCGCGCCGGGACGCAGCAGCTCCGCGCAGCGCCCGGTATTCTTTACATGTATTGTCTCTTTTTTTCCATTTAATTCCGCATACGCGATAAAACGGTTTGGGCGCTCCAAAAAGAGCGCCCTGTTTATTCTTTCATATTTCATTATTGACTCTGCCTTGTATTGTTCTACAGGATTTTGGAGAGGAATTCTTTGAGCCTCTCGTCCTTTGGATTTCCAAAGAATTCTTCCGGCGGCGCTTCCTCGCGGATCTGTCCGTCATCCATAAATATCACTCTTGACGCCACCTCCCGGGCAAATCCCATTTCATGCGTTACCACGACCATGGTCATCCCCTCTTTTGCCAGCTTCTTCATAAGGTCAAGAACCTCGCCCACCATCTCCGGGTCCAGCGCGGACGTCGGCTCGTCAAAGAGGATCACATCCGGGTTCATTGCCAGGGAGCGGATGATCGCCACCCTCTGCTTCTGCCCGCCGGACAGCGTGGACGGATAAACGTCCGCCTTGTCATCCAGGCCGATCCGCTTCAGCAGATCCAGTGCCTGCTGTTTTGCCTCGCTTCTGATCTGTTCTTTCGTCGTTGTGATGGGGATCAATTCTTCCTTATTGCTGCGGAACGTATTCTTAAAACGGATCATCCGGTTTTTGCGTTTTGCCTTCTTCAGATCCTGGCACCTCAAATACGCCGGCGCCATCATCACGTTCTGGAGCACGGTCTTGTTATTAAACAGGTTAAAATGCTGGAACACCATTCCCATATGACGGCGGTGGACATTGATATCCACCTTCATGTCCGCGATATCCACGCCCTTGAATATGATGCTCCCCGAAGTCGGGTCCTCCATGCAGTTCAGGCAGCGGAGGAAGGTACTCTTTCCGGAGCCGGAAGGTCCGAGCACAGCGACGATGTCGCCCTTGTTGATGGTGATATTGATGCCTTTTAAGATCTCAAGACCACCGAAACTTTTCCTAAGATTAATTACGTCTATCACTCTTCTTCAGGCTCCTTTCCAGTAATTTGATCAGCAGTGTGATCACAAGCACGATAGCGATGTAGATCAGTGCCATCACCAGATACGGAACCATGAACTCGTAGTTGTTCGTTCCGATGTAGTTAAATGCCACATACAGGTCTGCCGCGCCGACGAAACTCACGACTGATGTCTCTTTGATCAGGGAAATAAACTCGTTGCCCAGCGTAGGAAGAATATTCTTCACTGCCTGCGGGATCACGATCTTGGTCATGCTCGCGCCAAAGCTCAATCCCACCGCGCGTCCGGCTTCCATCTGTCCCGGATCAACGGACTGGATACCGCTTCTCATAATCTCCGATATATACGCGCCGCTGTTTAAGCCGAACACCAGCATTGACACCTGGACTCCGCTTATATTCCATCCGATGATGGGCAGGAGTACGTAATAAAATACAAGGAGCTGGACCACCATAGGCGTCCCGCGGAACAGCGCGACATAGAAACTGCAGATGCCGTTCAGCACTCTTGGGAGCAGCTTGTACTTCGGCAGCACGCGCACTGTCGCGATGACCGTACCGATCAGGATACCGATGATCAGGCCGCACACTGCAATGAGGAGTGTGTTCTGCAGGCCTTCCACAACTCTGACGTATCCGTTCTGGTCTACGAATATCTCTATAAACTTATCTACTTTTTGACTAAAATTACCCATTGTCTTCCCTTCTCAAAAGAAGGAAAATGCCTGCACCCATGACAGAACGCCATTAATGCCTGTATTTCCCTTCTCACTTAAGTCCTGTTTATCGGTATTCTGTTTTTGGTCCGGCTCCTGTCTCCCGGCCGGACCGGCAGTTTACTGCATCTCGTTGATCGCCTCTGTGATCGCCGCTGCCGGAGCCGCGTCAATGATCACGTAGTCAATATTTCCGTTGAGCATATCCTGTACTGCAAGAGAACCGCTCTTATATGTCTGGCATGTCGCCTCAAGTCCCGGGAATCCGAGATCTTCGCTTCCCACTACATAGCTGTTTCCTGTTGTTCCCTGCTGTACTCCGATCTTAACAGAAGAATCCAGTTCAGCCAGCGCTGCTGCGATCTCCTCTGCATCTGTCATGTCTTTGAATGTGGTGTCATCACTCGGAACGATCAGACGCTGAGAAGCCTGATAATATGTGTCTGAGAATGTCACATACTCTTTTCTCTCCTCGCTGACAGTAAGACCTGCCATAGCGATATCACATTTCTGCTGACCTACAGAGAGACATACCGCGTCAAAGTCCATGTTCTGGATCACAAGCTCCTGTCCCAGCTCCTCTGCCAGAAGAGCCGCGATCTCCATATCGATTCCAACATATGCATCGCCCTGCATATATTCAAACGGCTCGAATGCCGCGTTTGTGGCAACTACAAGCTGGTCTTTC
>DXCD01000025.1 GCA_019116185.1 Candidatus Mediterraneibacter stercorigallinarum | reverse complement strand
TCTTCCTTCGTAAGCTTTTCCTCTGCTTCCGCTTTGTCTTCCTTCTCAAGCTTCTCCTCTGCTTCCGCTTGATCTTCCGGCTCTTTCTTCCCGGTCTTTTCCGCTGCTTTCATCTTTTCTTCCAGCTCCAGCTTATCCAAAGCTTCTTCATATTCTTTTTTCTCCGCCTTTGACATCTTTTCCGCCTCCCCACAGTCTCTTTTTTGTCTTTTCTGCTGCTCCTGCATGATACATTCAGCTTCCGGCTATTCTTTCATGATACGTCCGAATTCATCTTCCGTTTTGCCGGTATCTTTCATCCTGCCATATCGGGAGTAGCTTCCATATCGGCCATATCTGCCATACCGCCCATATCTGCCGTACCGGCCATACCCGCCGTATCCGTACCCGTATCTGCTTTCCCTGCGGTTCGTATCCCCGTTGAATACATACCCGAGGATATTTGCATTTCGCATGGACAGCACTTCAATGCCGCGTTTAATCTTACCCATTTTCGTATAATCGCAGCGTATTACATACAAAACAGAATCTGCATATTTCACCAGAAGCGACGCGTCCACCAGAAGCTCCGCGGGCGCAGTATCCAGTATGACATAGTCTGCATGCCTGCGCAGAGCCTTTATCACTTCGCCCATTCTCCTGGAACCGAGCAGGGCCGCGTCTTCAGTATTCGGCTCTCCGCCATAAAGGATACGCAGATCAGCATCTATTTCCGGCACTGTGCTCAGTGCATTCTCCAGGGATATCTCATTCCTGAGCACCGCCCCGATTCCCTCGTGGGTTCCTTCCTCCTGCATTGCCGCCTGAATCGAAGGATTTCTCGGATCACAATCCACGAGGATCACGCTTTTCCCCTGCTTCGCAATTGCGATCGCCAGATTTACCGCGGCCGTCGTCTTTCCCTCTCCGGGCACGGAGCTGGTTACCATGACAACGCCGCCATCCCGCCGCTCAAGCTCGTGCATGACCCGGATCCTGAGTCTCCGCACAGCCTCCTCGTAAAAGGGCGGGATCCGTTCATTCAAAATATTGATATTATTATTTTCCGCTTTTTTCCTCTTCTTCTGTTTCACATAGGGCAGGCTTCCGAGATCTTTGATATTGATCTGCTTTTTCAGCTGTTCCTTGGAATGCACTGTACGTTTGAAAAATACATACAGGCAGAGGATCACTCCGCTTATGATAATTCCCTGGAGCGCCCCCCTCTTGTAGGAGCCGCGGATCACAGTCTCGCGCTGTGTGTCTGACGGTATCCCGGTTTCATCCAGAATCTCCAGGTTTGTCTGCCCGAATATATACTCCGCCACTTTCGGATAGTTTTCTATCACGGACTGCAGGATATTATACGCCATCTGCGGGTCATTCGAAGAGACAGATATGGTGATCATATTTACGTCTTCTTCTGCCTCCACACTGATTGAGCCCGGGAGATAGTCAAGTCCCAGATCACTGACGACCACATCCTGAAGCACGCCGCTGGTCAGGACATAAGGGAATATTTCTGCCATTTCCTGGGCAGACTGTGTATTCATATACCCTCCACCGGGCGTGGTGACAGATACCGTAGCTGATGCCACATACTGCGGCGTATAGGAGAAACTCGTGGAGAAATATGAACGCAGCGTGCATGCAATGACAATCAGCGCCAGCAGTACCCAGAGTTTTTTCACTCCATTCCAGAAAGCAGCCACCAGATTCATTATATCAATCTCTTCGATCTCTTCTGTTGTTGTTTTCTCTGTTATTTCCCTGTTTTCACTCATTGTTCGCCATTTTCACTTTCTTTATGTCGCTTTCCATAATTACCATACTTCCCGTAGTTTCCGTACTCGCCATACCGGCTGCTGTATCTGCCGAGCGTAGCGCCGGCAACGCCGCCGAATGACTGCACGCTATTCATGACAACCCCCAGGACATTGGATCTCTGGGCGCGGAATTTGTCGATCATTGTATTGATCTCTTCCGCGTCGATATAGTTCTGCCGCTCTACAAAAAGTACTGCATCCGCATACTGTCCCCAGATCTCCGAATCTCCGAGCGCTGCCGCGGGAGAGGAATCGATAATCACAAAGTCAGCTGACTCTCTGCACCTTTTTAAGAACTTCCGCGTGATGTCATTCTGGATGATATCCGTAGAAGAAGAATAGCAGTTGCGCCCGCCGATCACATACAGCTTCGGGACTTTCGTCTTCATAAGAAGGTCATAACTGTTCTTCCGTTTCAGGAATTCCCCCAGCTCATTCTCTTCTTTCGGATGCAGCCCGAAGATCAGGAACTGGGCCGGGCGCCTCAGGTCACCGTCAACAAGCACTACCCTGTAATCCATCTTAGCCAGGCCGATCGCCAGATTGGCCGCCACCGTAGATTTTCCTTCATTCTCAGACACACTTGTCACAACAAGGGTCTTCCACCCTTCCTTCTCCATCCGATACTCGACTTTTGAAGTGAATTTGCGGTAGCTTTCCACAAATCCAAAGCCGGCCAGCGGATCCGTAATAAGGAGTCCCCTTTTCTTGCGCCGCAGCATTTCCCTCAGTGTTTTATACTTCGACTCATACGCGATCGCTCCAAGGCTTCGGGCGTCCAGCTTATCCTCCACATCATCTTCTGTCTTTAATGTATCCCTCATCACAGACAGCAGTCCGAACAGCACGGCAAATACTGCCGCCGCCGCTAAGAACACCTGCTTCAGGGTCCTGTCCAGATCCAGCGGATTATCCGGCGAAAATGCAACGGAAGGATTCTCCAGGACATTTAAAACAATATCGCCGATCGTGTAGAAAGAAATGCTGGAATAGTTTTCCAGAATCCCTTCCATAATATCAAATGATTCTCTGGAAGAAGGCGCGGTGACCCTCAGTTCCAGAAGGTTTGTCCCTTCAGCCACGCTCGCCTGGATATCCCCGTTGATCTGGTCTACCCCCAGCTTGCTGCACAGAATATCCTGCATGGCATTACTCTCAACAATCCGCTGAAACGTAGCGGCCATTGAGCTGGATGAACTCAGTGTTGAATAAGAAGCCGATGTATTCCGCGAAGATACAACGAAAGTCGCCCTCGTTGTATATTCAGGCACATATCTTACGTTCAAGAACATATATGCGATCATCACTACTGACAATGCCCCGAGCAGTATCACCCACCAGTTTACAAGGATATCATGCACAAGCGTAAACGGCTCTATTTTATAATTTTCCAATGACTCCCCTGTCGTTTTCTCCATCTGCGCTACCCCACTACTACCGCTAATTTCGTCGTCGCTGTTACTCCGTCCGCTGTCGTGAACTGATAATCCACAGTATAACATCCCTGAGTCTGATAATCCACTGTTCCGGATATTGCCACACTCTCTATGCCTGCCGGAATCATGTCTCCATCCTCTGCAAAGAGATACTCCGTGCCGTTTCTCTCCAGCCCGATCACGAGCGAACTCAGATCCAGTTCCTGTCCAACGCCGGTATAAGCAATGTACTGTGACAGGATCGGATAATATTTGTCACGTTCAAGAGAATCCGTGGCGTCTGTCACAGTGACAGTCACCGCGACAGTACAGGTATCTCCCGCGCTGTTGCTCACCTGCACCTGCACCGGATAATCTCCCGCGCCGTCAATGTATGATCCGGCGCTGTACGCAGCCCGGATCTGCTGCTTAATATCTCCGTCCAGGCAGTCCTCCACGCTCATATTCTCTGTCAGGTTCACTTCACCCATATCTTCCAGATCGTATCTGAGCGGCGCTGAAAGCATAATCTTCGGAGACGTATAATCCGTATACTGCAGGGTTCTTGTATAAGTTGCCGCCTGGTTCGCTCTGTCAAATACCACATAATTAACCGTGCGCTTCCCCGGCTCTGTAAAGTTCGACATCGAGGATACACGGATGGAATCTGTCAGATCGCCGTCTCTGTCGTCCTCAGCTGTCATCCCCTGCAGGAGCACTGACTCGTCATCTGTCACGCTGGCAGAAACAGTGTCCTCCGCGCAGGAAATAACCGGAGGCGTATGGTCTTCCGTAATCCTGTCCAGTACATTATAGGTAACAAATACTGCTAATGACAGTACAAAAAGCACAGTCACTGCAATCCTCAGCCTTCTCATTTATGCTTTCTCCTTCCAGCCATACGCTTCCCGAAACGGGATCTTCTTAAACCCCACTGTCTTCTCCCCATTGCATATCCTCTTCGGGTTGCTATCGAATAATACATCCAGATATTCTCTCGGGTATCCACCCAGCAGTTCATCATAAGCATCTGCCATGCATGTTGTACGCTGAATCGGACTATGGGCGTCACTGGCAATTACACTGACAAGATTGTGATTCAGCAAAGCATAAGCTGCTTCCCGGGCGTGCCGTCCGAACCGCCCCATAAAGCTTCCTTTATTAACCTGTATCTCACAGCCGGACTGTTTCCACCGGTATACGATCTCCGGATCATCCTGCACGAATTCATACCGCTCCGCATGGGCAACCACAGGAATCCCCTTCACCTGCCGCACCTGTTCCAGCATTCTGTCAGCAAAACCGGGATCTTCACGGAAGTCAAACTCCATAAGCACGTATCTTGTCCGGTTGATCGGAAATATCTTTCCTTCTGTCAGCAGCCGCGGAACCGCCTCTGTCGTAAAGGCCTCCATCCCCGCCAGCAGAGTAATCCCCGGCACCTCTTTCCTCAGGACTTTCTTTGTGTACTGAAAGAGCCGGGTATATTCTTTCCCGAAATAATTGTCATACAGCCCGGGGATATTACAGTGGGGCGTTGCCACAATAACCCGCGTCCCGTTCTCATATGCCAGCGCCGCCATCTCGATACTGTCATAAATATCCTGCGCGCCGTCGTCGATCCCCGGAAGTATATGCGTATGTATATCTATCATTTATCTTTCCTTTTAATCACGAGTTCCGATTACAACCTGGGATTATACCACGTTTTAAAAAAGCTGTGAACACTTTACACATGATTTCCACATATTGCACTGTTCATCAGACTTGACACGCCTGTAATCAGTGGTTTTTCCCCCACAGCATCCCATACAGGGCCGTCACGATCCGGCGTGCGGGCACAATCCTGATCCATATATGTTCAAAGAATTCCCACCAGAAATCTCCCGGCCGGATCATCTTCCCATCCCGCTTCACCTGTGTGATGACCGCAAAGATCTGATCTCTCCGCAGCGGACCTTCGATCTGCGTCTGCGCGTCCCCCACCATATAGTACCCTTCATGCTTTACTCTGTAAATGCGGTGCATCACATACTGTCCGCTGTCCCGCTGATAAAAGACCATATCGCCTCTGCGCAGCTCTCTTTCCGGTTTCGTAAAATAAATATAATCCCGGTTATGGCAGAGAAAAGGCGCCATGCTGCTTCCCGCGATCAACATGGATACAACCTTTCCCTCTTCCGCGATCCCCCTCAGAACAGACACATATTCTCTTGTGTCAACCTGTTTTACATCCATATATCCTCCTTGCCGAAAACCGGTCTGCCCCGCGTGCCGGGCTTCTTCTCTGTCAGAAGTCCATTGCCATGCGGCTGGACTCTTCTTCACTCAGCTCTGTCACATGGGTCTCCATGACACGGTACACCCTCTGGCACAGATTCAGCACGCTGGGCCGGTGCGTGGTCACGATACACGTTTTATTCGGATGCTGCTTCACAATATTGCGCAGTACGGTACGCTCTGTCGTCACATCCAGAGCAGAGGTCGCTTCATCCAGCAGCAGCACCGGGGCATCTCTCAACACCGCCCTTGCAATGGCGATTCGCTGCGCCTGCCCCTCTGAAAGCCCGCGGCCGCGCTCCCCGACATTACTGTTGATCGTATCCGGCAGTTTCTCTACAAAGTCCCACGCGCAGGATACCTTCAGAGCATCGATGATCTCCTCGTCGGTGGCGTCTTCCTTCACCATCCGCATATTCTCGGCGATAGTGCCGGATATAATCGTATTTCCCTGAGGTACATAGGCAAAAAGATGGCGGGTCTCCGCATTCATCTCAATTCCGGTCCCGTCTGCCGCGCACAGCGTGACGCCTCCATCCTGGGGGCGTACCAGCCCCAGGATCAGGCGGATCATAGTTGTTTTCCCCTCCCCGGAGGGCCCTACTAATGCAACGATCTCGCCCGGATTCGCCTCAAACGCGGATTCTGTGATCACCCGGGTGCCCTCTACATAAGAAAAATTCACATCTTTCATCTCTACACGGAAACCCTGCCGCGCATACTTGTCCATCTCGCTGCTCTCCGGGATATGCACTTCCTTCGGCAGCTGCACAAGCTCTCTGATCCTGTGCGCGGACACAGAGCTGTTCAGGAAGGACGGAATGATAGAAACCACATTACTGAACGCGGACGACAGTTTGCTTCTCTGCTGGAGAAACAGAGTCATGGTCCCGTACGTAATATCATTGCTCCACAGCCGGAACAGACAGTACCCGAATGCAAGAAACTGCACAAGCGTCCCCATAACAGACATCAGGATATTTGTCTTGATGCTGAACAGATTATATTTCAGGCTGATGTCACGGAACCTGCTCTGCCACCAGCGCATCTTCTTGCTGTAATGGGGCGCGATGCCAAATGATTTGATGGTATCAAAATTATAGATCGCCTCCACCTCAAACGACATCAGATCAGAACTCATCTCCCGGACCTTCTTGCTGTAATCTCTCTGCTTCTTGATCAGAAAGCGGGACATGGCCAGCATAAAAGGAGCGCTGCCCAGCGCAATAAATGCCATAATCCAGTCATAATGCAGAATTACAAAAAAAGTAGCAATAAAATTGTAAACCGCAATTATAATAGTAGGAAGCCAGCTGATCGCATTGCTGCTGACCGTGCCGATATCCCCGTTAAACCGGTTCAGAATATCTCCATTAGAATATTGATTCAAGGACAGCCAGTCCGCATCCACGATCTTATCAAAGATATCCGCCTGGATATCATTATTAATATCAATGCTCAGCTTTGCCGTGATACGGCTGATAATACTTCCGAATATGAGGCTGAACACCGTACTTCCGACCATGATCGCCACCATGACCCACAGTCTGCTGGAATCATGCCCTGTAATAATATCAATCATATATTTACTCGCCACGCTGCTGACCAGCCCCATGGAAGTACTGAAGATGCCGAGAATAAGATAAAAGGCAATTGCCCCCTTGTATCGCGCGCTGTAGCTGAAGATCCATTTCCAGTCGTCTATGATCTCCGCAAATGTCCCGTCCTTCCATCTGGATATCAGGATATCCAGGGATTCAAAAGCTGGGTTTCTGTTTTGGTTCTGATTTTCTTCGTCCATGGTTCACCTCCGGAACATATTTTTCAGACTTCTAAATATTACCCTCCACATATTTGGTTATGTCTTCGCTCTATTATCAAAAAACAATACGCATTTCCGTTTTTCCACAAGCCA
>DXCD01000219.1 GCA_019116185.1 Candidatus Mediterraneibacter stercorigallinarum | reverse complement strand
CAATTACTTTATATTTATCATTATGGAAAAATATGATAAAAACGGGGCTATGGGACTATCTATTTCCCGACAGCCCCCTAACAATATCATAACATATGCATTTTCCGCTTCCACGAGGGAATGTCCATTTGTCGCTTCCACGAGCTTAGTCACACGCACGCCAGCCTTCTGATGGAGCAGGGAGTAGACATTGACAGTATATCAAGGCGGCTCGATCACACAGACAGCCAGATCACAAGAGACATCTACCTCCATGTCACCAAGAAGCTCGAAGATCAGCAGAATGAAAGACTGAAAGAAGTAAAAATTTTATAGTTGCCCCTTTTATGCCCCTTTTTGAAAAATAAAAATCCCGGGAAACACGATAAACACTAAGTTTACAGCACATTCCCGGGAATGATTAGAAGCGTCTGAACGGAGTCGAACCGTCGCACATGCCTCCGGAGGGCATTGCTCTATCCACTGAGCTACAGACGCATTCCGGTCTGTTCAAGAAGAGCCCTCTGCTCCTCTTGAACAACCTTAATTATCCTAGCACAATTCGTTTCAAAAGTAAAGCACTTTATGGTTTCTTATTTTTCTAAAACGCACCGCCAGATATCCCGCTGATATCAATGCCGCCGCAAATGCAGCGAAGGCTCCCCGTCCCCAATCTGACTGATCGCCCGTAGCCGCGGCTTCTTCCGGCTTTTTCAAAACAGATACTGTCTGCCGTCCATCCTCAGGGTTTTCATGAGTGGAGATCAGGATATCCCCGATATAAAGAGATTCAAATACTACGATCCTTTTTTCTTCAAGCTGTGTGGAATCCAACGAGAATTCCATCTGAATCTTCTGCGACGAATTTTCCGCGGTAAACGTCTTCTCCCCAAGCGCCTCTCGTTCACCCGCAGCAGGACTCCCGTCTGCATCCAGTATCTCGCCTGTATCCGAATCTGCCAGCATGCCTCTCAGCGTATATACCTGTCCTGCTTCCAGATTCTGCAGGCTCACCATATCAATGATCACATTGTCTTCCCCAGCATAGATTTCCTTATTTCCGCTCTCTTGCCAGAACGCCAGTGTATCCGCGATCTGTGTCTTTTTATTTTCAATTCTATATTCCACGCACGCTTTTCCCTCAACTTTTCCGGTCTGGTCTACTGTAAACTCCCACACCGCGTCATCCCTGAGATATCCCGGGATACTCTCTGTCTCCCGGACGCAGTATGTCCCCGGGGTCAGATATCGGAGTATGATCCTGCCGTTTTCATCCGTCACATGGATATTCTCTTCCGACACGCTCTGACCTGATGCCTCCTGCTCCGGATCCGTATGATCCGGCTCTCCTGCCCCGTCAGCATTCTGAGCGGCTTCCTCTTTTTTCCAAACAGTGAATTTGACTCCTTCCAGCCCCTTTGCTGTTCCTTGCACATCGTCTGCACCTTCTGTACCGGCTGCGCCCCCTGCACCTTCTGCACCGGCTGCACCTCCTGCACTATCTGTACCTCCTGTGCCTTCCTCTGTCTTCCACAGGATCACCGTGGTCGGTTTATTTGTAAATTCTATATTCACTGTCGCGATCTCCGTCTCCTGGTCTTCGTACTTTAATTCCGCCTCATATACTTCCTCTGAGAGCACATACCCCGGTGCCTGTTCTATCTCCTGTATCTCATATCTGCCCAGAGGCAGGCTGTCTGACTCTGCCGTGCCGTCTGCTCCTGTCGCCAGCACTCCCGCCGGGCTTCCCTCAGCCATGAGGAGAGTCCCGGCAGGCGTCCGTATATCCTCCTTTGCCCTGATCTCGAACTTTGCCCCGGGAACCGCGTCCCCTGTCTCTTCGTCTGTCTTTCTGATACAGAATCTCCCCTTAGCCGGTTTGTCTGCAATTTCTGCCACAAAGGGATCGCCCCATTCATGATCTTCCGTAATCTCAAATCGGACCGGTTCTTTGCTGAGAATATAGCCTTCCGGAGCCCGTTTTTCCTGAAAATAGTAGATCCCTGCCGGAAGTCTGTCCGGCAGGACAAAGCTTCCGCTCTCATCTGTCTTAAAGGCGCTGTATACAGTCTCCTGCGGATAGTGTACTGTCATGGTAACAGGATTCTTGTCCTGATCCAGAAGTTGAAATTCCGCTCCCGCAATCGGGATCACCTCGCCTGTCTCAGCGTCTTTCTTCACCAGGCGGACCGGAGAAAACACCCTCTTGTCTTCAAGAATATAATAAAGGGTCTGCCCTTCTTCAGAAACCGTCACCTCAAAATCTTCCACAGGCAGCAAGCCGGCCGGCGCATTCCTCTCGCTTACTACATAAGTATCATATACAAGCCCGCCCCTGCCGTCCTCTGTCTGCTGAATCACGGCATACCCGTTTTTATCCGTCACGATCTCCGTCTGCTCTCCTGTGGTCTTTGAGGTAACCGTAAAAATAATTCCTTCAAGAGACGTTTTCTGGTCTTCATTTTCGTCTTCATCCTCCCGGAATTTTACGATCTGAAGTCCGCCGCGCACCACCTGCTCCGGAAACTCCGGCACATGGTACACTACATCAGTCTCTTCTGTTCCTTCCGCACTGATCTTCTCAGCCACTACAGTCTCATTTAACAGATATCCCGCGGGAGCCTTCACTTCCCGAAAAGTAACCGTGCCCAGGGGCAGTACGTATTCTCCCGCATCGTTTTTATAAAATTCATCTCCGCTCACCTTGCATGCATCTGATAATTCAAGCTCTCCCGCTGCATTTGTCCGCAGGATCCAGGTCCGCTCCGGAAGAATGTCCCCGGCTCCGGGATCCGAATCATAATATCCGGCATAGTATTTCACCTCAAATTCCGCGTCTTCAAGTGATGCCGTCCCCTGCGGCCTCTGCTCCCCGGTCTCGGCATCCACTTTGTTCAGCAGGATCTGCGCCGGATAATATTGTGCCTTGTTCACACATTCGTACCGGAATACCTCGCCTTCCTCTACCCGGATCTGCTGCCGCTGTGCGTTCAGGGCAAATCCCCGGGGGCTCTCAATTTCCGCGATCTCATATGTGCCGATTGGGACATCCTCCAGTTTTCCATATCCGTCTGCATCGGTCTTTATCGTCCATGCCGGTGTATCTTCTCCCGGCCTGTATATCCCAAATACCGCCCCCTCCAGGGAATAGCACGGATTATCCGCTGTCCATTCCGGCCGGTCCGAACGTTTCCCGACCTCGATCTCCCCGCTTCTGTCCCTTCCGCTGCCTCCCATCACCTGCCCGCTTCCGTCCATATTGAACAGGAACGCGTAGAACGCCTCCGGCGGCTCGGGAAGACTCAGGATGTTCTGGACTCTTTCTTTCAGAACAGCGATCACGCTGCTGTCCAGCCCCGTAAATGCAGAATCATTTCCCGAATACAGATAGGACAGGATGCAATGGCTCATACAATATTCATCATCCTGACTGTACCCGTTTCCAATCCCAATCCTGCCGAACCTTTCCTGATACAACGCATATCCAGGTCCCCCGTACACGTAGTAAATCCCTTTCCTTACTGCTCCTCCGTCCAGAGGATGCACTGCATAATGCCCTGATTCCGGAGTGTCCTTAAGCGGTTCGAGACAGTATGCTGTCTTCCCTTCCACATTGAAGTAATTCGTACTGTATGTGCCATAATAGACTGCCCTGCCGACTGTAAGTTCCACAGCCCCCTGCTCAGATGCCGCGCTTACAGGATACATCCTCCCTGCCCGCAGACCCAGGAACAGAAGAAACACAGTCACAATAAATATTCTCCACCTTACCCGATGCTTCATCCTGCCGCCCTCCCTGCCTGCCGCGCATTCCCGCTGCCAAGTGTCCCTGTGCGCCTTTCATAGAGATAAGCATGATTGCTCAGCACTTCTTCTTCCGCCACCTGTGTTACATTGATCTCCCGGATCATCTCGTCCAGCTCCCCCCTGTCAAGGCTGAGAGAAAAAGGAACGATCACTACCTCATGGACACTGCTGGGAAGGACATAATAATCCCGCTGAAGGATCTCACCGATCATCTCCAGGATATGGGGATACGCAATGCAGGCCGCCCCGTAGCTCCTGAGACTATTGGAAAGGATGTACATCCCGTCTCTCTCCCGGACATTCCCAAGGAGAAGGTTCTCCGGGTCGCCGTCCCCGGCGCTGCCCCTATTTTCTCTGAGCATTACCTTCAGTGCATGATCCATGGTGACAAACTCCGCGGGAAGCAGCCTTCTCACATTCCGCACGGCATCCGCCCAGAGGGTCTCCGCGCATACCTCCCACTGTTCTGCATGGCTGTTTGTTACCGCCAGGGCTGCCGTTCCATCGTCAGTAGCCTCCAGGAGCACATAGAACACGATCGAGAGATCCAAAAAGGAACGATGAGGCACTGTATTTAAGAATTTCCTGTTCTTCGCCGTATTGACCAGCTTGAAAACAATCCTGCCCTTCACGCCTTCATAGCTGCGGAGCCTTTCACAATCCCAGGATTCTTCCTGTTTGATGCTGTTATAGAAATTTATGATCTCATCCACGATCTGCCCGAGAGACCTGCCTTTCAGGTAGCTCTCATAATACTCTTCCAGATAGATCGTCGGGGAGATATTGATGCCCGGAGTTTCGATCAGAACTCCCGTGCGCTCTCTGCCGTTATTTTTCACCGCCGTATAAAGGCTTGCCTGAACACCTCCTTCCATCCTCTGGTTCATCTGTTTCTGTACCGCGTTTGTAAATTCTTTGTAATCCATTCTTCTCCTTCCTTAAACGCGGCCCGTCTTAAATTAAATGAGGAATCCGGTATGAAGTATACCGTGTGAATTTGATAAATTGATCTGAATCATATTATGTGCTCTTGATTATAGACGAGCTTCGCGCAAAAAGCAATGAGACAGATTTTACAAAATAAGTCCCTGTAATTTCTTACAGTTTTTTCCCCTGCTTCTGCCTTTTTATAAGAAAAAGGATGTACCGCACAAAACAGTACATCCTTTGACCTCAGATTTTTGTATATTTTTTATACGGATATTCCGACTTTATACTCTTGACAGATACTCGCCTGTACGTGTATCAATCTTCAGAACATCGCCCGTCTCACAGAACAGAGGAACCATAACCGTCGCCCCTGTCTCAACAGTTGCCGGTTTCGTAGCTCCCTGCGCTGTATCGCCCTTGAATCCCGGCTCAGTCTCTGTAATCGCCAGCTCGACAAAGAGAGGCGGCTCTACAGAAAATACATTGCCCTTATGAGAGCAGATCTTAACTGTCTCATTCTCTTTTACGAACTTCAGTGCGTCGCCTACTACGTCTGAATTCAGCGCGATCTGATCATATGTCTCCAAATCCATGAAATTGTACAGATCGCCGTCCTGATAAAGATACTGCATATCTTTTCTGTCAATATGCGCGTTCTCAAACTTCTCTGTCGGACGGAATGTCTTCTCAACCACGCCCCCGCTGATGATGTTTTTCAATTTCGTTCTAACGAAAGCTGCCCCTTTTCCGGGTTTTACATGCTGGAATTCCAAAATCTGATAAATATTCCCGTCAATTTCTACGGTAATGCCGTTCTTAAAATCTCCTGCTGCGACCATTTGTCTTCCTCCTTCAATCGTGCATCTGAGCAGACGCTCTATCTTTAGATTTTATACTAACTTTTGCTATTTTTCAATGTTTTTTTATAGAAATGGAGCACAATCTTCTCAAGATACCGTTTGAGAACGATCTGAATCTCCTCTTTCGGGTGAATGGGCTTCACCAGAATATTGTGTATACCCGCTCTTTTCGCGCCCCACACGTCTGTAAAAAGCTGGTCTCCCACAAAGACCGTATTCGTCCGGTCCGTACCCATGATCTCCATGGCTCGGACATAATTCTTGGTCGAGGGCTTGTGCGCGTTATAGATATAGTTTGTCCCGATATCCCGGTTGAACATCTTCACCCTTGCCTCCTGATTGTTTGAGATCAGGCAGGAAGCAAAGCCGATATCCGCAAGCCGTCTGAAGAGCTTTTTCGCCCTGTCATCCGCCGGAGCCCCGTGGGGAACCAGGGTATTGTCAATATCAAAAACAACGCCTCTGTAACCTTGTTCATATAGTTTTTCAAATGGGATGACATATGTGGACGCCACATACTCATCCGGGAAAAATTTCTCAAACATTATCTATCTCCGCCAGTTTCGTGAGCAGTTCCTCTGAGATCTGAAGGACTGTCTTGCCGTCTGTCTGAATGACAACATCAGCGGCCGCCTCATATTTCTCCCTGCGCTTCTCCATCAGATCTGCAATGAACTCTACATTATTGTTCCCGTGAAGGATCGGCCGGTCGTTGCTGTCCTTGACCCTCTCATAGATTGTCTCCGGGCTTGCGGTAAGAAGCACAACCCTGCCGTTCTTCTTCATTTCCCTGACATTTTCTTCCCGGAGCGCCGCTCCGCCGCCGCAGGATATGATACAATTCTTCCCTGTCTGGAGTTCTTTTAAAAGGCTTGTCTCAAGATTCCTGAAATATTCTTCGCCGTATGTAGCAAAAATATCCGGGATGCTCATCTCCTCGCGCTCGGAGATCTCCTGATCCATCTCCACCAGCCTCATGTCAAACATGGTGCTCAGATAGTCTGAGACCGTGGATTTGCCCGCGCCCATAAATCCGATGAGCACGATATTGTAGGAGAAGAGCTTCCTTGCCTGTATGCGCTTGCTGTTCCTTAAGATCCGCTGAAATACATCCTGGATCTCTTCCTGATACTTGTTGTCTTTGAGCTTCTCATCAAGCCTTCTCTGCTGCTTCGCCTCCTGTGCCGGCTGCAGGATGGGCATTCCGTATTTTTCTTTATAAGCCATGATCTTCTCGATGATGGCGTTTCTCTCCACGAGCGCGTCAATGATCTTGTCGTCACAGAGTGCGAGCTGCTCGCGGTACATTTCCAGATCGTTCATCATTACCCTCCAAAATTATTGCGCCCTTTTCACGCGTAAAAGTCAGATTTCCGCATACATACGGGCTTAACGATCACATTATAACAACTTTCCCCGCTGACCGCAAGGAGGAAGACAGCCTATTCCTGTGTTTCTTCCTGTGTTTTCCGGATCGCGTCTCCTACGTTCTCTTTAAAACCCTCCCATGCGTCTTCATGTTCGACAAAATATTTCGGACAGATCTTCCCCGTCACATCATAGTGCCGGATCACCTCGTCCTCTGTGAGAGAAAATTTCACGCACAGCCATGCCGTAAGCTGTACAAGAGACTCATAGGTCTCATCCGTAAACTCCCCCGTCTCGTCCGGATGGCACACTTCGATGGACACGGTATCATAATTGCGCTCATTGGACGCATATGCAACTTCCCATGTGGGAACACACTGGATGATCTCGCCGTCCAGACCGACAATAAAATTACTGCTCGCCTCTGTCTCCTGTGAATACTGAAGCCCGTTAAAATAATCCCGGTTCTCCTGAGCCGTGCTTCCCGGATTTGCCGTATAGTGGATCACCACGCCGTTGATTCCTTCGCTCTGGATCCCCGGCCTGGAGTATGGATTGACATCAAGGAGCTGTACGTCAAGCTCCGGCTCCGAAGCGTCCACATCCGCATAGCGTCCTTTCCCCGACGCGCAGGAATATACTCCCAGCGCCACAGTCAGTATCACAAGAACAAGTAATCCTGCCGCCGCATAAGGCTTTCTTCGGACTGCATTGAGACACTTCCTTTTCCTTCTGGTCTTCCTTTTTCTTCCGTTCCCTCTGTATGAATTCATCTTTCCGCCCCGCTGTCATCAGTCGCTGTGAACTGCCGGTCTGGCAGTTCCCATTATTTTTTATCATATCACAGAACTATTTAACTCTGGTGAACAAAATCTTATGAATTTATAAACACACGGCATGAATCTTACAAGGCAGTATCCCCCGTCATCAGCCAGTTCGACCGGAAGGGGCGCATCAGATTCCAATACCACGCCCCGGAAAGGCCGTACTCCTTTACCAGCCCCCACTTTGCCTCGATACTTCTTGGATCTTCGAACCATACTACATGCTCCATCCCGTTCTGGCGGTAAGTAAACCACGGGCTCTGGGCAACCGGCGCATACTCGATGGCTGCCCCGTTGTCTGCCGCGATCTCCACTGCCTCCACATTTCCTATGGTGCGCGCCCTTGTGATGCCCCGCTCATACGGAAGCGGCCAGTCATAGCCGTAATTCGGGATCCCCATGATCAGTTTCTCAGCCGGAATCCTTGTCAGCGCATATTCCACCACCTGCCGTACTTTGTCGAGCGGCGCCACTGCCATGGGCGGGCCGTAGGTATATCCCCATTCATAAGTCATCAGAAAAACAGCGTCCGCATTTTCCCCGAGAAGCGCGTAGTCCACGCCCTCCACAAGAAGTCCTTTCTGGCCGTCCGACGTCTTAGGGGCTATTGCCACGGACACCCGGTATCCGTTCTCGTTCATTCGCCGACGGAC
The DNA here is from genome assembly GCA_019116185.1 of Candidatus Mediterraneibacter stercorigallinarum. Classification (GTDB taxonomy): domain Bacteria; phylum Bacillota; class Clostridia; order Lachnospirales; family Lachnospiraceae; genus Mediterraneibacter; species Mediterraneibacter stercorigallinarum. The sequence goes on along the minus strand of DXCD01000219.1, from coordinate 7,759 downwards.
CTTTCCGACGAAATCCGCATACTGTACCCGATTTTCCGGCAGAATATACTCAAAATCAATATCAACTCCCGCATATCCCCTGTCGCTGGCCGTGGCAATCATCTGTTCAATGAGCGTATCCTGTATTTCTTCATTTTCCACCAGCACTTTTACAAGCTGATTGTTAAACGCCCCGCCGGAAAACGGCGTCAGCACCATCAGCGGCTCTGCCCCGCGGTTCCACGCTGTCTCGATCATCCACAGGTCATCCTGAGGCGGCGGGACAAGGTTTCCCTCAAAGGTAAATCCGTAAGAAAATACAAGCAGTTCTTTCAGGGCGGGAAATGCCTGCCCCAGGATCTCCGGTTCTACGAACGGATAGGCGTACCCGCCCACCCTTTTTCCTCCGGCAAGGTTCCCGCTTTCCCCCGGCGAAAGGAGCAGGAGCGCCTGGCCCGGGACAAGGATATTTCTGTCAGAAAGCTGATTATCATATACGATCTTCCACACAGGCACGCCGGTCTGCCGTGAAACCCCTTCCAGCGTGTCGCCGTTTTGCACTACATAGATCAAAAAAGTCACCCCCGTGCAGAAATCCTATGCTCCTGCGCGGGGGATTATGACTTCTATATTTGTCTGATTTTCTCGGCTGCTGCTTTGTATTCAGGCTTTGGCAGACTGTTCCCGGCTGATGATGATGCACTGAGATCCTCTGGAAGCAAATACATGCTCAAACATCTTCCGGCTGTACACGCAAAGCCCTGAGAGCGGATCAGCGATGGTGACTGTATCCGCATCGTACCCGATCAGCACAGCGCCATGATCATTGCTGCTCCACTCCATCCATCTTCCGTCTTCTGTGTACCAGCCCTGCACCTCTGCCCGCTCCTGCATTCCGATGGTGATCCAGACCAGCACAGGAGTCGCCTCCGCCACAAGCGCATACAATTCCTCCGGCGCTGCCCCGGTCAGATCTTCCGCTCTGAGGCTGCTTCCCTGATCAGACAGGTATGCATCCGCAGCAGACAGGATCGCCTCAGTTCCGCATATGTATCCGCTTGAGAAAGGATCCCCCACAAAATATGCTTCCATGTCCGGGCCGTATCTTCTGCCGTCTGCTCCTTCATAAAATTCTGCCGGAGCAGTGGGAAGATACTCTTCCGCCATGACCGTCTTATCAGCCTGGCAGCCATAGTAATTCAGCATCATTGTCAGCGCCGTGACCTCGCATCCTGTGGGAAGTTCCGGCATCTGGCGGACGATCTCAAAATCTTTGATCAGCGCCTGTTCATCCGGATCATTTCCATTACTGCCCGCTCCATAATCCTCCGTCTGTCCCTGCATCTCATCTGCTTGTTCCAGCGTCCTGTCCATCCCCTGTGCCCCCGCCATTCCACGGGCAGATGCACAACCGGGCATCCCGGACTGTCCATGCGTCAGCGGCTGCCAAAAGCTTCCCGTAAAGTACAGGACCGCCGCAAGCACCAGACAGAGAAAAGCCGTTTTCTTCATAAAGGACCGCCTCCTTTATGTATTAGACGGTACACTTTTGAAAATCGTTGCAATGCATCTGCTTCTCCCGCGTTTCTTTATCACAGGTATCCTATGAGGCAGTACATGCCGTTTATTCCTGTACTTATACTATGAACATGGCGTCCCCAAAACTGAAGAACCGGTATCTCTCCTTCACTGCCTCCTCATACGCTGCCAGCACATGCTCCCTTCCTGCCAGCGCTGACACCAGCATGACCAGGGTTGATTCCGGCAGATGGAAGTTCGTGATCAGGGCGTCCAGGATCTTAAACTGATATCCGGGATATATAAAGATATCTGTCCACCCGCTGCAAGCCTTCAGCAGACCGTTTTCATCGGCCGCAGATTCAATTGTCCGGCAGCTCGTGGTTCCCACACAGATCACCCGTCCGCCGTTCTCTTTCGCCCGGTTGATCTTCTCAGCCGCTGTCTCGTCTATCATATAGAACTCCGAATGCATATGATGGTTTTCCACATCATCCACCTTGACCGGCCGGAAGGTCCCCAGTCCCACATGGAGCGTCACATGGGCGATATCCACGCCCTTTTCTTCAATCCTTTTCAGAAGCTCTGGAGTAAAATGCAGTCCCGCCGTGGGCGCGGCCGCGGATCCCGGATGCTCCGCATATACAGTGTTGTATCTGTCCTTGTCCTGCAGCTGGTGGGTGATGTACGGCGGAAGAGGCATCTGCCCAAGTTGGTCAAGAATCTCCTCGAAGATCCCCTCATACTCAAAGTGGATGAGGCGGTTTCCTTCTTCTACAATATCCACCACCTCGCCGACAAGAAGTCCGCCGCCAAAGCTGATCCTCGTGCCGGGCTTCGCCTTGCGCCCCGGCTTCACCAGGGTCTCCCACACATCGTCCGCGCCGCGCTTTAAGAGCAGCACCTCGATCTTTGCTCCGGTTTCCTCCTTTTCGCCAATGAGCCTCGCCGGGATCACCTTCGTATCATTGATGACCAGACAGTCACCCGGATTCAGATAATCGATGATCTCCCGGAACACATGATGCTCTGTCTTCCCCGTCTCCTTATCCAGCACAAGAAGCCTGGAAGAAGAACGATCCTCCAGAGGGTCCTGGGCGATCAGCTCCTCCGGCAGGTCATAATAAAAATCACTTGTTTTCACTGATATAATCCTTTCTGTCGAGTGAATATTCTGACATTTCTCCCCAAAGGGGTCAGACCCCTTCTGAAAGGTGCCTGACCCCGTTCACAGTTTTTTCACATTTACTGTCTCAATTCAATTCCAAGCTCTTCAAGCCCGCTTAAAATCTTCTTCATAGCAGAGGATACATCCGCCTCTTCCAGTGTCCTGTCTTTTGCGCGGAACACGATGGAATAAGCCACTGACTTGAATCCTTTCTTTATCTGTTCTCCTTCATACAGGTCGAACAAACGGAAGCTCTCCAGATGAGCGCCGCCCTTCTTTTCAATAATCTCCTCGATCTGTCCCACGAGAATGTCTTTCGGAACGACCATGCTGATATCTCTTGTGACAGACGGATATTTGGCAATGCCTGTATATTTCCTGTCAAATGTGGCATAAGGCAGGATCTCCGGCATATCGATCACCGCCACGTAAGCGCGCTCTCCGATTCCGTAGGCATCAGCCACCTCCGGGTGAACCTCGCCAAGATAGCCCACGACTTTGCCGTCGTAGATGATATTGGCCTGGCGTCCCGGGTGGAGATACGGTTTCCCGGCATTGGGATCATATTTCTCCCTGCCTTTCATGCCGATCTTCTCAAAGAATTCTTCCACCACGCCTTTCATAGTGAAGAAATCCCCGTCCCCGTACATTCCGAGCGTAAACTGCATCCTCTCCTCCGGAAGCTCTGTCAGGGGCAGTGATTTCGGCAGATAAATGTTGCCAAGCTCATACAGGCGGACGTCTTTGTTTCTCCGGTTGTAATTCGTAGCAAGCGATGTCAGCATCCCGTTCAGAGAGGTTGTTCTCATGATGCTGTAATCCTCTCCCAGCGGGTTCATGATCTCTACCACGCTGCGCAGCGGAGAATCTGCCGGGATCAGCAGCTTGTCAAATACTTTCGGGCTCTCGAAGGAGTAGGTCATTCCCTGGCTGAATCCGCAAAACTCTGCGATATCTCTTGCCACCTGCTCGATCCTGAGCTTGAAGGAAAGCTTTCCTGTGGTAGACTCTCCCGCCGGAAGCGTGGTCGGGATATTGTCATAGCCATAGAATCTTGCCACTTCCTCTGCAAGGTCCGCAAGGCGGAACAGGTCATGCCGGAAAGTCGGCGCGATCACTTCTTTTGCCTCCGCGTCATATTCCAGGTCCAGCATCTTGAAGTATCCGAGCATCTCCTCCTCCGGGATGTCCGTGCCAAGCAGTTCATTGACCTTCAGCGCGTCAAAAGGCACTCTCACGGGCTCTTTCTTCTTGCCATAGACATCCACGATTCCGCCTACAACTTCACCCGCGCCCATCTCTTCGACGAGCTGGCACGCGCGGTCAATGGCTGCCTGCGCGTTGTTCGGGTCAAGCCCTTTCTCGAATTTCGCGGAAGCGTCCGTTCTCAGTCCGATCCTCTTGCTGGATTTACGGATATTCACACCGTCAAAGCATGCTGCCTCAAAAAGCATGGTCTTCACATCGTCCGTGATCATAGAATTCTCGCCGCCCATGATTCCGGCGATACCGATCTCCTTCTCGCCATCGCAGATCATGAGCACGTTCTCATCCATGGTCCTCTCCTGTCCGTCCAGTGTAACAAACTTATCTCCGTCTTTCGCTGTCTTCACAATGATATGGCGGTCAGCAATGGTATCCAGGTCATAGGCATGCATAGGCTGTCCGTACTCTTCCATCACATAATTCGTGATATCCACCAGATTGTTGATCGGGCGGATGCCCACGGAAGCCAGCCTTCTCTGCATCCATTCCGGAGACGGCCCGATCTTGATATTCTTGACCACTCTCGCGCAGTAGCGCGGGCAGAGATCCGTATTCTCAACTGTCACCTTTACATAGTCATTTACATCCTCGTCGTTTCCTGTGGCTGTCACCACCGGGGGCTTGAATTCCTTGCGGAATGTGGCAGCTGCCTCTCTTGCGATTCCGATCACGCTGAAGCAGTCCACGCGGTTGGATGTAATCTCATACTCGAAGATCACGTCGTCCAGACCGAGCGCTTTGACCGCGCTCTCTCCCACGACCGCGTCCTTCGGGAAAATGTAGATGCCATACTCCGGAGCCTCCGGATACATTTCTCTGTCAGATCCCAGTTCTTCGATGGAGCACATCATACCGCAGCTCTCCACTCCGCGGAGTTTCCCTTTCTTGATCTTCACGCCGCCTTCAACCTTCTGTCCCGGCTCGTGTCCTCCCGCGACGCGTCCCCCGTCCAGAACGACCGGAACCTTGTCTCCTTCCTTTACGTTCGGAGCGCCTGTCACGATCTGGATCGTCTCTGTCCCGATGTTCACCTGGCAGACGATCAGTTTGTCTGCGTCCGGATGCTTCTCGATCTTGTCGATCTGACCGATCACGATCTTGTCAAGATCCGCGTCCATTCTCTCATATCCCTCAACCTTTGTCCCGGACAGCGTCATTGCGTCTGTGTATTCCTGCGCGGTCACGTCAAGATCCGGAACATATGCTTTTATCCATGATAATGAAGTATTCATATTTCTAACCTTTCCTTCCTTCTATTTCCATAATCCATCGCCTGCTTAGAACTGTTTCAGGAACCGTACGTCATTCTCATACAGAAGCCTCATGTCATCGATCTCGTATTTCAGAAGAGCAATACGCTCAAGACCCACGCCGAATGCGAATCCGCCATACTCCTCCGGATCAATGCCGCACATTTCCAGCACATGCGGATGCACCATGCCGCAGCCCAGGATCTCGATCCAGCCGGATCCCTTGCAGAAACGGCAGCCCTTGCCGCCGCATTTGAAGCAGCTTACATCCACCTCGGCGCTTGGCTCCGTGAACGGGAAATGGTGAGGACGGAATTTCGTCTTCGTCTCCGGTCCGAACAGTTCCTTTGCAAATACTTCCAGAGTTCCCTTCAGGTCCGCAAAGGAAATATTTTTGTCAATGACAAGTCCCTCGATCTGGTGGAAGGAAGGTGAATGCGTCGCGTCCACCTCGTCAGACCGGAACACTCTTCCCGGCGCGATCATACGGATCGGCAGTTTTCCCTGCTCCATTACGCGCGCCTGCACCGGAGAGGTCTGGGTACGCAGCACAATATCCTTGTTAATATAAAATGTATCCTGTTCATCCTTTGCCGGATGGTCTGCCGGGATGTTCAGTTTCTCGAAGTTGTACTCATCGTACTCCACTTCCGGTCCTTCCACGACCTCATATCCCATTCCCACGAAAATACGCTCCACCTCTTCCAGGGCAATCGTATTCGGATGTCTGTGTCCCATGATATTCTTCTTAGAAGGCAGGGTCACGTCGATCACTTCTTCCTTCATCTTCTGCTCCCGGATGGCCTTCTCCATCTTTGTCTTTGACTCTTCCAGAAGGGCTTCAATAGCGGCTCTCGTATCATTCACCATCTGACCTACCTTCGGTCTTTCTTCCGCGGCGACGTCTTTCATTCCTTTGAGGACCGCTGTCAGCTCACCCTTCTTTCCGAGAAACCTGACGCGCACGTCGTTGAGTTTCTCCGGGACATCAGCAGCCTGAATAAGCGCAGTCGCTTCTGCTTTGATCTGTTCCAGTTTTTCTTTCATCTTCATTTACTCCTTTCCTTGTTTCCGTCGTGTTTTCCACAGCATAAAGGGATACCTCTGCGGCATTTCCTTCTTTCGCATAAATCCCCACATAACACAGAAAAACCCCGCCCCAAAAGGGACGAGGTCATAAAACTCGCGGTACCACCCTGTTTCCAGCAGCTAAGCTGCAGGCACTCCGGTCTGTGTAACGTACAGTCTAACGGCGCTTCCTACCTGCTGATACTATCAGCCCGTTCAAAAGCGCAGCTCACGTGGGAAATTCGATCGCCATCTGAACTAAAGAAAACTTTCAGCCGGTGATTTTCTCTCTCTGCTAGAAAATGGGTCTCTACTTTACACGGTCACAGCTTTTTTCAAAATTACTTTTTCATTTTATCATATGTTTTAAGTTTGTCAACCCTGGTTCTCATTCTAATTCTCGTTCTCTCTTCACTTCCCGCTTCCTGTCCTGTTTCGGCCCGTGTCCGCCGTTTCTCTGCCCGGTGGTATATCCATACCCTTCCAGAAGGGCATTGATCTCACCGCCGAGAAGAATGATATACATACAGACATAAAGCCACAGCATGATCAGGATCAAGGTTGTCATGCCGCCGTACAAATTCGAAAATCCGGTAAAAATATCCAGGTACATTGAAAAGAAAAAAGAAATCAACTGCCACCCGCATGCAGTAAACACAGCCCCGGGAAGCTGCCTGCGCATCGTCGTCTTAGCGCCATGCCCCCGGTTCGGCAGATATTTATACACAAGATCCCAGAAGAGTGTCAGAACCACAAGTGTTACAAATGTCCGTATCCTCATAATAAAATCCACTACTCTGCTCAGAAATGGGATATACTCATACACCATCACGCTGATACTGTTTCCAAATACCGAGATAATCAGAGAAAGCATGATTGCCAGCAGAAAGAGCACCGTATAAACAGATGCCCGGATCCTCAGATAAAAATAATTCCTTGTCTCTGTATTTGAATAAATACAGTTCAGCCCTGACGTGACAGAAAGCACTCCTTTTCCTGCTGACCAGAGAGCCACAATCACAGTAAGCGTGATAAAGCCGTCTGATTTATTATAGACCTGGATCACAATGCTCTTGATCAGCCAGGTGACAGAATCCGGGAATACCGGAAGAATCGCGTTAAGCACATCGTTCATTGTGACATCCGTATACTGCACCATTGTCATCAAAAGGAGGACAATGGGAATCAATGACAGCACAAAAAAATAAGCTGCCTGAGCCGCATAGGCACCTGTATGGTGGGAATTCACTGTCTCTAAGACCTTTAATACCTGCTCTTTGACCTGCTTTCTCTTTTCCATACTATCCCCCTCTGACATTACGATGGCATTCGTATCGAAAAAACTTTCAAAGTCTTAAGTGAAAAAAGCGGCCGTACAAGACGACCGCCTTTATCTTTCGTAGTCACCCAAAATGCCGGTCCTGTATTTTGAGTCCTAGCCGCAGCCAGGTGGGCAACCGCATCTGCTTTTCTGTCGTCCACTGCATATCGGAGGCCTGACATATTACAG